>WRMT01000006.1 GCA_009777005.1 Methanobrevibacter sp.
CTATTATTTTAATAATTTTTTTTATATTATTTTTATAAAATTTCTAAATAATTCTTATAAACTTTATTATAATTTTAATAATTTTTTTTATATTATTTTTATAAAATTTCTAAATAATTCTTATAAACTTCATTATTATTTTAATAATTTTTTTTATATTATTTTATAAAATTTTTATTTATCTCATTTTAAAAAAACATGAAATTATTTTAAATTTCACATGGAGTTTTCAAATTGTCTTTCAAATATGAATGCTTTTGAAGGACAAGTATTTTTGCACGCACCACAATAGGTACATTTATTTTCATCAACAACCATTATTCCAATGTCAGTCCTATCAACAATAGCTTCTTCTGGACAAATGTTATAACATAATTTGCATCTTATACATAGTTTATTATCAATTAAATTGTATCCATCAATTATTGACTTTTTAGCCATGGTTGTTTTTGGAATTGCTTCTGTTGGGCAATGTATTCCACAAGTTTCACAAAGAATACATTTATCAAAATCAACTTCTATAGTTCTTCTTTTCAGTGTAATTGCATCTTTAGGACAGATTTCAGAACATATTCCACAGGAAATACAGTCATCTGAAACTTCACCATTCCATTTAACAGTTTTAAAGCTACGTGCTTCTTGTCTATCACATACTCTAACACACTTGCCACATGAAACACAATATCCTTTCAAGCTTACTCTTGAATCTTTTGTTAAACAAAGTGTTGAAACAGGACAAGTATTAATAGCTACTGAATGATTAATAGCTATTTTTTCTTCATTTTCATCTGAAGATGGATCATATCTCATCTTACCATCAATTTGCTTTAAAGAATCACCAATAGAATTATCTGCACATAAACCACAGTTAAGACAAGAAGTAATAGAACCAGTAATTTCTTGATCAATTTTAATATTTATATTCACTTTAAAATCATCTTCAAAGATTGCATTATTTGGACAGTTTTCAAGACAATTTAAACACAAAACACATTTATCTGGATCAATAACACCTTTATGAATTGCATCAGCTGGGCAAACATCCACACAAACTCTACATTGTGTGCATATTCCTTCTTGATCTGTTTTAATATTTATGGCATTTGTAGGACAATAATATTTGCATCTTCCACATAAAATACAGTTTTCTAAATCGGTATCAACACATTTCCTTTTAACATCATCTTTAGCTAATTTTGTACCTTTAGGTGTGGGAATAGCTAAGTTTAATGATTTTAGAAAGCTAATTTGTTTATCTTCTATCAAATCTAATCCATCTACACGAGAATCAGTTGGACATGCATCTGTACAAATACCACATCTTGCACATATACCTTTCACAATAGCTTTTTCTTTTTTAAACTTATTTTTTTCTGTATTTTCTTTATCAATATCTTTTTTGACCATGCCATTTTCATCAATATCTCTTTTATCAACACTAATTTCAAAATCTACTTTATTATTGCCATTTTCAATATGAATACTGTTTACAGGACAAGTAAATTCACAAACACCACATCCATTACATTTAGCCCTATCTACTACATATCCTCTGTACTTATTTTGGAATATGGCATTGTTAGGACAAGCTTCGAAACATGCCCCACAAGTAATGCAGCTAAAGGCTTTACCATTTATTAGCCTAATAGCTTCGGTCGGGCATATCTTTATACATTCCCCGATTCCTTTACATTGGTTTGTTGATAAAAACATATTTTTACTTCCGATATTGAATAAATTGTGAATTGATAATCTTTCAGGTATTCTTATTTATTTTAAATATAAATTTTAATCTTTTAAATGATTTTAATATACATTATTAAATAATTTTTATTATTAAATTAATATTAAACTCTTCAAGGATTTTAATATATATTATTAAATAATTTTAAATTTTTATTATTAACTTAATTTTAAACAATGTTAAATTTTTAATATAATTATTACTAAATAATTTTAAATCTTTATTATTAAATTAATTTCAAAAAATATTAGATTTTTAATATAATTTTAATTATTAAGATAATTTTAAATTTCCTGCATAAAAAGTTAAATAGCTATTAATTTAATTGGTCTTAGCTAAATTATTTTCAATTAAATATCCTTAAAAAAGTATTTTTTAGCTATTATTATAAAGTTATTTTCCAAAAATAACTTTGCCAATAATTAAACCAATAGCTGATGAAACAAATCCAGTAGCTACAGGTAAATCATAATAATATGGATATGGACCTATTTGCCAAGCCATTATCAAAACAACAATAAATATAGCTATAAATGAAGCTATTGTTAATTTCACGGCGTTTTCAGAGTTAGTATTCAATCTTGTTCCTAATATGAAACCTATTATAAATCCAAATATAATTGGTCCTAAATGCAATACCATTTTAATAATCTCCATTAGCTATTTTTTAAACTCTGAAAATGCAATTACAACTGCACTTAATCCAACAAAAACCTTTAAGCCCACGAATATATTAAGATATGGAATGATTCCTGCATTTGTTGGATCTGAATAGTGAAATATATTTATGATTGTTTGAGGGAGGATATTATAAAAATCTGCTCCAAGATTATAAAGGAAAAATCCTGAAAAGAATAATCCTGCTAATCCTAGTAATACATACCCTAAGGCACCAATACTTTCAATTGCAGATATAAATCCATGTGAAAATTTTATTGGACTATCTTTAACTCCATAAACAACGACACATAATATTACACCTGCTGCAACCATTGCTCCTCCTTGAAATCCTCCTCCAGGAGTTATATGTCCTCCTAAAATAGTCAAAACACCTAAACAAATAATTATTAATGAAACTGGAAGAGCAAATATCTTAAGAATAGGACTCATATATTATCCTCCAAATCATCTTTATCTTCATTTCCAATTTTACCTCTTCCAAAAACTAAAAGAACTACAACAACAGCAGTAACTAATATTAAAGCTTCGCCTAAAGTATCATATCCTCTCCAATCAAATACAACAAGAGTAACCATGTTTGGAGCAATATTTGGACCAAGAGCATTATAAACATGACTAATTCCAGGATTTATGATATTTTTAAATCCAACCATCACGTCAAACAATGTTACAGTAAATAGTAAAGTAGCTATTGTTGTTATTAAATTCCTAATGCCTTTAATCATTAGCTTCCTCCTTGAAGAATTTTTGAAAGTTTTTTAACATCTTCCATTAGTTTATTGTAAAATTGAATAAATATTAATTTGTCTCCCAGTAAATTACAGTAATTAAAGTTAAACATTAGCTTATCCCCAAGTAAACTACAATAATTAAAGTTAAACATTAGCTTATCCCCCAGTAAATTACAGCGATTAGTAAACATTAGTTTAATCCCCAGTAAATTATAGTAATTAAAGTTCCAAGAGTTAAAACTGCATAAAAAACCATTTTTTCTAATGAATCATCTTGTTCTCTTTTGATTTTAGGCATAAGTGGCATGTTAGTAGTAAAAAATAATACTAATCCTAAAATAACTACAATAGCTAAAACTATGTTAAAATGCCTTAACATAATAGCTGCAATTAATAATGTAGATATTAGTGTTAATTCAGCAGCTAAAACTGATGAAACTGATTCATTAGTTGTTGAATCTTTTGCAACCTTCATTTTTACTTCTTTAAATGAGTTTACAACCATATCATATAATCTCATTTATATCAACCCCGCAACAAAAGGAGAAATATTGTCTGTAACTAATTGAGGGAATAAACCTATTATTAAACATATTATTAGCAATACAGCAATAGAAAGTATTGTTGATTTTGGAATATTTTCATTAACAATTGATAAATCCTGAGGTTTTGGTTTTAAATAAACAGAATAGAATGCTTTCATAAAAACCATAAATGTTACAATACTTACTAAAACAGCTATGATGGAAATTTCAGGAAATCCCGCCTTTAATGCTGATTCAATAATCATTAGTTTACTTTGGAATCCATTAAACGGAGGAACTCCTGCCATTGCAAATCCACCAAGTAAAACCATAATAGCTATTTTCGGATTTTGAGTAATTAATCCCCCTAGTTTTTTGGTATCTGAGGAATTTGTTAGGTAAAATACTGTTCCAAATCCAATGAATAGTAATGCAGTGATTAATATCTCATTTACAGCTTGAAAAAGTCCTGCAGTTATGGATAATGTTGTTCCAATACCTAAACCAATTCCAATGTATCCTAACTCACCAACAGCTAAAAAACCAAGGATACGCCTAATATCTGTCTGAATTATAGCCATGGTCACTCCTAAAATCATAGCTATAAGTGAAAAGACTAATATTATCACTTTCAAAAAAGGAAGGTATGAAAATATTCTAAAAATTACAAGTCCCATAGCTATAAATGTGACAACTGTAAAGGATTGAAGTAAAGCTGCAGAATGAGGCAGTGCTTTACTATAAATTGATGATTTTATTGTATGGAAAGGAGGTAATCCTGATGCATATAACCAACCAAATAAGATTAAACCAAATCCTATTAAAAATGTCTGTGAAAATGGATTTACTAGATTTTGGTTAATTGCATAGATAATATCACTTATATTTACACTTCCAACAGCACCAAGTATAAATCCTATTCCAAGTAATAATAGTGGTCCTCCAATAGATCCAAGTATCATGTATTTTAATGCAGTTTCATAGTTTTCTTTAGTACTTGAAACAAGTATGATTCCAACTTGGCATAAGGCAGCTATTTCAAAAAATATGTACATATGGAAAATATCATTTGAAAGTAACAATGCTGTAACAGCTGCTGTTCCCATAAACATTAAAAACATGTAAGGACCAGAAACCTTTTTGGTTTCATTAAGTGATGTGAATATTGCAAAGAAAGCTACAATTCCTAGCACAAATATAAATAACTTTTGTAAACTTTCATAAGAGTATGTAATAGCTGGATGGAAAATAGCTAAAGCCGACTGAGATATTTGGGAAGGTAATGTTTCTAAAAGTATAGGATTTTCGATTAAGGGAGCATGTCCTCCAAAATAGTGTAAACCATAATTTGAAAGTAAGGGAATGATAGGTAAGACTATAGCTACAACAATAGCAAGTATTTTTATTGCTGTATCTTTTTTATGAAGTAGATTTAAAAGTAATCCACAAGCTATTGGAATGATTACCATCAGAGGAATTAGTTCATTCATTATTTATCACCTAAGATTTCTGATGTGCTTAATGTGCCATGTTTTTTGTATAAAACTATTGCTATTGCTAACATAACAGCTAATGTACTTGCTCCTATAACTATACTTGTAAGCACTAGTGCATGAGGCAAAGGATATGCAGAGTTTAGAGCAAACCATTCTGCATCCATTCCAGGTAAGAAAATTGGAACTATTCCTCCAGGTTTATAACCTAAAGTAACTATGAACAAATTAGCTCCTTCTTCAATAAATGCAATTCCAATTATTTTTTTTATTATATTGTCAAGGAATATTGCAGCAAATAATCCGACTATTATAAATGCTGCTGATGTAAATAATGATGCAAGTTGGGTGTCAATTACAATATCAATCATTTATCATCAGTCCTTTGAGTTTTATAAACAGCTAATGCTAAAAAAACAGGCACAATAGCTGCTCCTACAATTGCTTGAGTTAAAGCTACATCTGGAGCTAATAAGAATTGAAAAAGGAAAGCAACACATGCTCCATTGATTCCAGTTAAAATAGCTGCTTTAAGCAAGTCTCTTTGCATTAAAGCTAAGACACAACCTAAAACTGCAATGATCATTAGTACATATTCTATCATGCTTTATCTCCTTCAGTTCTAGCTGTCAAGTTATTATGTTCGGCTATATTTTCATATTTCTTCTCATCTTCCCCATGATAATATGCATTTGCCATTGCATGAGCAAGGAATGGAGCCAATATAAAGTAAATACCTGCAAGTAATGGTTGATTCAGTCCAATTAAAGCTAAAATAGATGCAAGATCCATTACACCTAACAAGTGCAATCTAACATAAATTACTTTATCCATTTCATTATTAAGCCTTAAAATTCCAATAGCAGTAATTACTATTAAAATAGCTGCAATGATTAGGATAATTGATCTAATGATTTCTATTATACCTGTATATTCTAACAAAATCAATCCCTCCTAAGAGCCATTGCAAAAGCTATTGTTCCTACTACTCCAAGTATCAGCAAAGCAAGAGCTATATCTTTATAAAAATCTAAATTGTGGATTTCTCCAACTATTACAAGGAGAACAGATACACTTAATGAAAATGTAGCGATTCCAATAAGCCCCATAGCTATTGTCTTATGAGTAGTTATTCTAATAGCTGCAAACATGAATATTACAAGGGAAGCTATTAAAATATATTCTGAAATTACTAGTATGTCCATAATTATCACATTTTATGGTTTAAATTCAAACTATAATATGATTCCATTTTTACTTAAAATTATAATGAATTTATGAAAAATTGAAAGTATCTCAAATTTTTTAATATAAATTTTAAATCAAAATTATCTTGCATTTTTTTCAATGTGTGGTTAAATCATAAATTATTCTAACATTTTTTTTATATAAGGTTCAAAAGGAATTACATCTTTTTTTTCTCTTGGAGCTATAATAGCTACTTTAATTATTTTGTTTTTCGAATCTAAATCAACAGAAAGTGTTCCAGGAGTTAAAGTAATACTGTTAGCTAATATAGTTTGAGAAATAGGTCTTTCTAATATTGTATCAATATCAACAACAACAGGATCAATTTTTCCTCCTTTAATTATTCTCATAGTCACATCTATGGTAGATTTTATTATTTCGTAAATTAAAACTATGAAATAAGCTATTGCATAAAAAATTCTTGTTAAAAACATAAAAATAAGCTCCGTAGTCAAATCAGCCAGTTTTATAAATAGGGTTTAACATGTTTAATCATGATTATTAATTAATAATTATCATGATTATTTATTATAAATCTTTCTATAATACTTTTAAATTTTAATTTCAACATTTATTATTAATATTATATTAGTGAAAATCTCATATTAATAAATTTAATATCATTATATACTTAAAAATAAAAAATAACTAAATTTAAAAAGTATAATCTAAAAAAAAAGTTTAATATCCATATGAAATAGCTAAATCAAAAAATTATAATCAAAAAAAAAGTTTTATATCTTAATAAATAACCTTAATGAATTATAACTTTATTTTTATAAAAATTTAAATTTTTAATAAAATTTTTAGAAAATATAATATCTCTTAAAAACTATTTAAACATGGAAATAAATAATAATTTTTCTTAAATTTAGATATAAAAAATTTTAATAATATTTTTAATAAAAATGAATTAAATATAATTTTTATTAAATAAAATAATTAATTTATAATATAAAAAATTCAATAGTTATCCCTATTAAAAAAATTAACTTTGAAAAACACTAAATTTAATAAATATGAACTAAAAAAGAGTTTAATCCCTCAATAAATAACTAAATTTAAAAATTATAATGGAAAACAAAATTAAATATCCAAATAAGTTGGGGAATAGCTAATAATCCTAATAATATAATCATAGCTACTCCAAAATTCTTATGAACTTTTTTTGAAGAAAATGGTTCAAATATTTTTAGTCCAGCAGGTGTAAAGGAATCCAAAATTAAATGACTTAAAAAACCCAAAAATAAAGAAAAAATTATCATAATGTAATCAAAGTCATATATTTGAAAAAATACCAAACCAATGAAGAATAAAAATATAAAAAGTGGTATAAATCTCTTATGCAATGATAAAATACCTAAAAAAAGAACAATAATCCAAATAGCTATTTTCTCAGAAATAGCTACAGGACCTATAGCTAATGAAAGAATAATTAAATGCCCCATGAAAATTATTAAAAAAATTAAAACTGTTAAAATAGCTATTCCAAAAATAGAATGGGTAAAACCTCTATGACTAGAAAAATAAAAAATTATAGCTAATAAACAAATCATTATTCCAATGAAATATGGTAGTTTAAAAAAATAAAGAATTCCAAAAATTACAAGTCCAACAATTATTAACTTGTAAACCTTGTTTTCTTTAACATCATGATCAAAATCAGGTAAACTAGCTCCAATTAAAGTTAAAGCTAAATAAATAGGGTTTTGAAAAAATAATAATCCTAAAACTATTCCAAAAACTGCATGTTCTTTATAAGAGGGTATAAAATCACCAAATCAAAGTCAATATACGATATGGTAATAATATTAATAAATTTAATAATTATTGTTTTTCATAGCTTATGAAAAGTAATAGCTATGTAGGGATAATTAATTTTTGTGATAAATTTCATTTTTTGAGTGTGGAAACTTAGCTAATTAAAAAATAGAAATGAAAAAGAATGTTAAATAAGCTTGAATTCTACTAAAACAAAGGTTAGGATGAATTATCAAAATTTCATATTGATACACAAATATCACAATAATCAATTTTTCATGCACATTATTAAGAAAATTCTAGAATGCTGTGCAAAAGCTTAAATAACAATAGCTTTATTATAAATCCTTCACTATTTTTTCTCCTTTTTAACTATTTTAAATTGAATTTTGTCTAAAAGTTCAGGAAGTTTTCTTTGAGTATGTAAAAGAGCATCTTTAGCTTCTTTTTCTAAACCAATCATAATTTTTTTACCATCATATTCAATTTCAATGGGATCCCATGGGACTACATACGGATTTTCCTTTTTATCAAAATCTTTTATAGGTCCGTAATTCCAACCTTCTGTTTTTTTGTTTTTATACCAATTACAATGTTTTTTTCTAGCTATTTGTTCTACATTTTCTTCTGTTAGTTCTACTGCTTCTTTCGAATCACTTTTATCAACAATTTCAAAGCCAAGTGAACTTAAAATTGAAGGTAGTGTGAAAGCTTCCTCATAATTAGCTAATTGAATATACTCTGGTAAATCTTCAAAATTTTCATTACCAATTGGGATTTTATTTTTTTTACAATAGTAAACATATTCATTGTGGATTAATATTGCAAGGTCTTTTAAATCCTTCCTAACAATTTTCATACCAACTTTTTCAAGGTTTTTTGGAATGTTTTCAATAGGTTTTCTATCATATTCTTTTATTTTTTTCTCTCCTAATTCAGCCCAAGGAACTAACCAAGGACTTATTTTTTTATCCTCATCTTTTTCTTCTCCATAAGTCCATCCTAAATTTTCTCTTTCATTTTTCCAATTTTCGTGTTCAATTTCAGCTAAAAGTTCGATTTCTTCAGGAGAAAAACTAGTAATTGGTTTACGTTCATCTGATTCTTTTTCAACCATTTCATAGCCAAGAACATTTAAATTTTCAGGAATTGCTTTGGCAGCTCTATAGTTAGAATATTTAAAGTCATCAGACAATTTATTAAAATCTTCTTCTAAATTATCTATTTCATCTTTAATTTCCTTAATTTCTTTATCAATTATTTTTATTTTTTTGATTTCTTCTTCTGATGCTCTAGATTCATTTAATATTTTAATTTTTTTATTTAAATCTTCTTTTTTTTGTTTTACATAATTTTCATGAATAATTATTGCTAAACTCTCAGTAATTGAAATTAACTGTCTTTCAGGTTTAGAATAGTCCTTTCTTTTTTGATGGTTCTTTAAGATATTTTCATCAGCAGTATTTGTTACAATATCAAAATTTTTAGAAAACAATGAATCAATATTTAAAAGTCCTTTACTTTTTTTATCATCTTTTTTAGGCATATCTCCAATTATTTTATTTGTTTTATCAGAACCTACAATCTCTTCTAACAAATCTGATCTGAATTCAGAGTTTACAATGCCCACATCTGTTAAGTACTTAACATAAAATTCATCATCTGTGATTTTAAGGTCTATATACTTTGGATGAGTTTTTTCTATGTCTTTTTTACCATAAGCTTCTCTATTCCACTCTTGAAGGTGATCACAAAGAATAAGTAAAAATCCTAATGGATGAGTTTCTGGTTTTAAAGGTTCAAAATCAAAAGGTTTCCTTTGAAGAGTTCCACCATAGAAATTATGAAGCAAAATAGCACAAGAGCTATCTACAATTGGATAAAAGAAAAAATTATAATCTTTTGAAAATTCCTGAATTAAAAAACCATACCATGAAAGTAGCATTAAAGAACTATAGAAACCATGATCAATAAAATCCCCTTCTTCCATTGTTTTAAGATAGTTACTTAAAACAGATTTTATCTTAAAAATGTCGAAGTTTTTCATTTTAAGTTCATCTTTAAAAGAATCAAACAATTCATGAGCCAAAATGTTTGTAGGTCTAAACATGTTAAAATCTAAGGTTTCTGGATGCTTGTCTTTAAATTTTTTTGTAAAATCTTTATGAATTCTTTTGATACTGTTAATTTTAGAAAAATCATTGTAATTAGCAGTAGCTTTTATCTTTTCATCATCTTTATAACTATTTAATTTATTTACAGTATCATCTAAAAATTTGTTTAATTGTTTTACAATGATTTCTACTGGATAACCTAAATCATGAAACAATGAAGCTATTCCCCAGCGATATAAAAACTCCTCATCAGTCATTTCATTATCTCCTGTTCTGTAAGGTTTTTCATATTTGCTCTTAGATACATAGTCTTTAAAAATTTTTTGAAACTTTTTACTTCGAATATATATAGCAATACCTAAAATAAAAACATTAACTGAATGAATATAATGGTCTCTTTGTTTTTCAACTAAATGACCCGTTCTTAATTCATAATGTTTTAAAGTATCTATTAACTCTAAAGTGAGATTAGATTCAGGAGTTATTTTTTCAAACTCATCTTCAGACTTATTTTTATCAGTTATTCTGTAAATGTCAAAAAATATAGTATAAACATCAAAGGCAGTTTCTCTATTTTCAGCAATTAAGAAACTTCTTATAGCTGCATGGAGAAAAGATTTGTAAGAATGATAGTGGTATTTTACTGCGACTTTCAACTTCTTTTTATCATCATACAATGTTAAATCCCTAAAAAATTCATCTACAAACCCAATCAAAACATTTTCTGATTTTCTAGCTAAAATAGCTGTTTTTATAAATGAATTATATTTTTCGTTGCATTTTTCTTTAGAAAGATGAAGTTTGGAGTTATTTATATTTTTTAAAGTTTTTTTAACTATTTCATCATCAAAGCTATCATCAAGTTTTTTAAAATGTAAAAAAATAGCTAATATTTCAAATATAGTTTCAGCTATGCTTACTTTTGTTGATTTATTATGGATACCATCATAGTCTATTTTATTATCATTTGATTCTAATGTTATTTCTTCTAATTTTTTGATTACTTGAGGATAATTTGAATTATATGTGAATAGTTCTTTTTCTAGTTTTAAAATTTTTTTTATCAGGTTTTTATCTTTGTTTGTCATTATATTCACCAGTAGTGACCTTAATTTCAATTAAAAAAATTATTGGCTAACACATATTAGTAATAGTTTAACTCCTTAGGAAATACTTGCAATGTCATTATCTATAGTAAATTTTAAGTTATATTATCAAAAATCAATTAAATACAATTTAATTATCATTCAAAATACTGAAATATCATAATTGCACATTAAACCTAAATTCTATCACAGTATCAAAGACCAGATAGATGAGGCAATTTGATCACAAACATATGACAAGTATATGTATAACATAAATAGTACAAACAATGTATACATTCTTAATGTATTTAATAAACTTTTTATTTCCTTTGTATCCGAATATTTATTTCCCATCTGTTCATCGAGCTGTTCGAAAAATCCATCATATTTCATATTTACACCTGTTTAACATGTTATACCTATTGTATCAATTCTGGTTATAGAGTCAACATTAACTTAAGAAAATTGTTTCGAAATTTTCTCAAAAAACCAACTTAAAACATTTGAAAACCCAATAATATCCAAACATTTCCATTAAATTAATATTCAGGAATAAAACTGTTTAAATTGGATTAGTTAATGATATTGGACAATTAATTGATTTAACCTTTCGTTAACTTACCAATCCATCATTTTTTTATATTTATTTATATTATACATGCCATTTATACCAAGATATACTAAAAGTATGCTAAAAAATAATAAAATTATGCTACTAAAATTAATCATATTACTATTAATAAAAACCAATTGAATTTCTTTCAATTTTGTCAATATTGTTCTGTTTTAATGCCAGCATATGTGTCACTCCATCCAAAAGCATTTTTTGGATAATAAATTGTTGCATTTCTAGCATTTACTCCATGAAAAATATTTCCAAACGTTAAAGGAGCAACATCACCTTCAAATATTATTTTTTCTAGATTTTTACATCCTCCAAAAGCATACTGTCCTATACTTTCCAAATTCTTAGGGAATGTTATCGATTTCAGGTTTTCACAATTTGCAAAAGCATACGGCCCTATACTTTGCAAATTCTTAGGGAATGTTATTGAATTTAAATTATAACAATGCATAAAAAGTCCTTTATTTATTTCTATAATATTATCTGGTAGTATTATATTAGTTAAAGATTTACAGCTTTGAAAAACATTTTCCCCAATATATTTAATAGAATTGGGCAGATAAATATCTTTTAATGAAGTATTTCCATGAAAAACACCATGATCTATCTTTTCAATATTATCGTGTAATTCAACATTATCTAAAGATTTACATTTAGAAAAGATACCTTCATCAAGTACCTTAACTGATTCTGGTATATTGATAGTTTTCAGGTTAATACATTCTTCAAATGCAAAATTTTCAATTATTTCAATCGAATCAGGTAATTCAATATATTCTAATGAACTACACCCCAAAAAAGCACCAGTACCTATTTTTTTCAAATTATTGGGTAATTTAATAGATTTTAAAGAATTACAGTCATAAAAAGTGTTTTTTTCTATAAAATTTAAATTTGATGGTAAATTGATACTGTTTAAGTTTATACATAGGCTAAAAGCGGATTCCCCTATATTATTTATACACTCTGGAAGTGAAATACTATTTAATTGAGTGCATGCTGCGAAAGCATTTTTCCCTATTTTTTCAACCGAATTTGGGAAAGTAATAGTTTTTAAACTATCACAACCCCTAAAAACTCCGTTTTCTATTATTTTGATGGAAATAGGTAATATTATATTCGATAATTTTTTACAGTCTCTGAATAAGTTTTCATCCAATTTGTTAATAGAAGCAGGTAAAACAACATTTACTAAATTAATACAACTTTGAAAAGCTCCTTCTCCAATGTCTGTAATTGAAGCAGGTAAAATAATACTTTTTAAAGGATCACAGGCGAAAAACGATTTTTTGTCAATTGAGGTAATAATTACTTCTTTATTTTTTTTAGAAAATATGCCACTCTTAATATTCATTTTTTCAGGTACCTCAATTTCCTCATCAGATCCTAGATAGTTAACTATTCTATATTCATTGTTATTTAGCTTATTTAGCTTAAAATTTTTCATATACCTCTCTTCAAACACTCTAAAATTAAAAACATTAATTAAAATTAAGTTTTGACCGATTGTGTCAAAAATTGACCTATTAAAAAAATATTTTATGTAATATATATTTCTTATTTATAATATATATTTCGTGATTAAGATACATATTTCTCATTAGAATATGTTTTTTTGTTGAAAAAATTTGATGAGAGACGAATTTTTGACACCCCCTTAGAATCTTCATTCAAATTGATTTTACTATTTGTATTTTTATAAGACATATGTGCAATGAACTCCGAAACATAGTAATAATATATCAAATCCTTCAATTTTCCTAAAAGTCAGACATTTTTATTATTTATCCTTATTTGCAAAATCAAATAATATTTGGGAGTATCATTTTAATTACTATTTCCAATAAAGTTAATACTCCTTTCTAAAAATTCAATATCTTTACTATCACCATGAATTTTTGCTAGTTCTAAAGCTTTTTTGAACCATTTCAAACTTTCATTTGGGTTTTGTCGAAGGGATAATATAGTAGCTTTGTCCCTATAACAAGCAAATAACAGTTTATTTAATGATAATCTTTCACAAATTCTTGTAGCATCTGAATTAAGTTTATCAGCTTTCTCCAAATTATATAAATCAATTTTATGCATTGTTATTCCATGAATTAGTGTAAAAACTCGTTGACATAAGAACTTAGCTAAATTAATATCATCATTTGATTTTCTACACAAATTTTCACCTTTTTCGAACATTTCAAGAGCTTTTTTAACATTTCCCTTTTGAGAGTATGTCATGCCTTTATTAAAAAATTCATCTAGTGAATTTATCCCGTTATTTGAATTGAACGCCTTTTTTATTTTATCAAACATTTTATCACATAAATTAGTTTATTATTCATTCTTTTATTTGACTTCAGTAAGAAGGATAGAAAAACATTTTAAATCTTTAATCCCTAATATAACTCGATAGTTAATTTTTTTCAATAATCATATATTAAAAATAATTGAAATTTTGTGTATCTTTTCTATGTTTAAAGTTCATGTGTGATATCCCTATAATAATAAAAAAAAAGTGAATACGACATTTGAAATGAAATAAATTCCTTATTCAATGATTTTGCAAAACACCAAAATCATTTTATGTTTCATATCTCTAATTTATCTCAAGATATGTTTATCACATTATGTCCAGATTAATAAATTGAATATCGATAAATTACATTTTCATTAGAAATAGGCATTGCATTATCATTTAATATCCTTTAAAATATTATTTATTAAATCAGAAGATATAGGATCTAATACTTGATTAATCCAAATACTAAACCATTTTCCATTGACTTTGAACATATAATTTATGCCATCGTCATCAGAAAGTCCACCATGTGCTTTAGCAGCTTTTAATCCCATTCCATTAACTTTTTTAACTGTATCAAATTTATCAATATTGGGAAACTGACTTGTAACCTGTGCTCCCGCCTGAAATATCAAAACAACTTTCCCCTCAGAATCCTCAATTATTTCAAGATTGGGCATTACGGCAACTATTCGTTTTTGACTTGCTTCATAGTCTTTTGGTATTTTAAAAGTCAACCCATTAAATTTAAAATCCTTAAAATCACTTTTTTTAAACATATTGAAACTCCCTTTATCATTACATTTCTAAATTTCTTTTTTAATAACTCTTTAACAAGTAACATCCTCATTTTTTGAAACTGAGTATGATTATTCTTGTTCATTGTAATATAAACTATAATAAAAAATTTTTCAAAAAAATGAATATATCAGATCTTGTTAAATTATAAATTAAACTATTTTCATTTTGTACATCGAAATGGATGTGAATATAGTGCAAATTAACAGTCCAACAATTTTTTTAGAGTTTTTTTGGAAAGATTCTATCTTTAAATTTTTTCTAAAATCTTCTCAATTGTTACATCATCCTTACAGTCATCATTGATAAAAATACTGAAATACTGTCCATCAACTTTAAAACTATATCCAGAACCTGCAAAGGAAGTATCAGAAAATTGAGGAAAATCTCTAGTTTTTATTACTTCAATTCCGTTGATTAAACCAGATGGAGAAATTATATAGTTAGCTGTTTGTTCACAGTATAACTGTCCAAAAAAGATTAAAGCATAAATTTTTCTTTCGGGATCACCAATGAATACATCATCTGTTGTTTTACTGGGGATTATGTCATATTTTTTTGGGATTTGGAAAGTCAATCCTCTAAATTTAAAATCCATAAAATCATGATTTTTTTTAGGTAAATTAGGTAACCTCATTTTATCCTCTCATTAATCTATTAATATAAATTATTTCTAACAATTATCAAATTTCATATCCTGTTTTTAAATTTTATATGCCAAGTTTATTTTTAGCAAACCCCCACATATCTACAGTTTGCCAATGTTTTATTACACCTCCAAAAAAATACTAAAAAAATCTAATTGATTTGATTGTATCTTCAATTTCTTGAGAAAATAAAAGTTCTTTATTATCTGGATGAATAACATCCTCAAGATTTCCAAATTCAAAATAATAACCAACATTATTCATGGTAATTTCTATGCAACGTGAATAACTACCAGATGGGTTTCTTTGAGTAATGTCTGTAGCTTCGTGACCATCGATAAATGTTTTTTGGGAAGATATTATTGTGGCACCAGTACTTCTAGCTGAATCTTTGTAAGCTTGAACAATAACTTCATATAATCCAGGGTCAGGGTTATATCCTTTATTTTGATAAGCAAAGAAATGAGCAATTTCTCCTGAAACATGCAAAAAATAATTTGTATAAGGATTATTTCTTGTACTTTGTTCAATCCAATTTTTAGGACATTTAATTTTAAACACATTATCTTCTGTTATAACTTCTTGTATTTTACCTTCATCTTTATCTTCTGAAAAAACCATGCTTTTAATTATGTCTTCAATATCCTCTGTAAATAAATCTTGGAGTTTGTTATCTCTATCAGTAATGTGATGAAAGACAAAAAGATATAAATTGGAATTATGAAGAATATAAAAAGCTCTTGCACAAAGTCCATCTTGGTTCTCCTGCACAAGTTCAATCGCATCATTTCCATCTATTTTTGTTTTTTTAATTTCGACAATAGTAGAACCTTCTACATTTGCATTTTTTATAAAAACATCCTCTGAAGGCAAAGTAAATGTTCTTCCTCTATTGGCATAAGCTATACTATAGTTGGCTTCATGATCACCATTTAGCCAATAATCATCAAAATGATCTATTAATTGGTTCAATTGAGAATATATCTCAGAATCTGATAATTTATATTGTTTTATCCAACTATTAGGCATGAAAAATTGAATTTTGCGATCATTTGTAAAAAAACTAATTTTTTTATTTTTTTTAAATGTTTTATCTATAGACATTGAATTTCACCTCATTATAATTAAATAGATTTAGTTAAAAATAATCTAAATCTATTTTTTTTTATTAATTGTAAAAGAATTTAATTTAAGGGATTTTTGACAATTAGGACATTTAATTTCTGAATCTAAGTCTTTTGAAGAAATATTGAAAACATTATTACAAAAAACACACCTGATTGAAATTTTTTCATCATTTTTAATAGCTGTTAATATAGGAATAGATGGGGAGATATTTTCAATAGAAAATAAATAAACATGCCCTCCTTTATCACCAGCAAAAATGTTCAAACCATCATATGAAATAGTTATAGACTTAATTTCACTATTAGCTACAAATTGAGCGATTAAAGTATTTTTATCTAAATCCCATAGTTTGACAATATTGTCAGTTGCATAAACTATTTTTTTTCCATCGGCAAAAATATGCAAATTATTAATCCAGTTTTCACTAACTAATGTTGAAGGGTTCTGGGATAAATTATGTGAAATAGCTAATTTTTCTCCTAATGGTCCATTTGAATATAAAAATAGAATTTTGTTATTGTCTGGAGTAAAAAAAGCATTATATACAGGATACATGAAGATTTTAACTTTTTCTTCTGTACCATTATGTAAATTCCATACCCTGAGTGTTCCATCAGTAGAGGTGGAAATAAGATTTTTATTATCTGGAGAAATATTAATTGTGTTAATTTTGTTTACATGTTTATCTAAACTTTTTAATTCTTTTCCTCTAACTATGTCCCATATTTTAATTGTTTTATCCCAAGAAATTGAAACTATTTTCAAATCATCTAAAGATAGAATTATATTTTTCACAGGTTTTTTATGCTTTTTTAAAATTTTAACTTTTCCCTCCTTATCCCATATTCCAATTGTTTTATCGTATGATGCCGAAACTATTTTATTATCTTGTGTTACATCAAGATCCATTACCCAATCATCATGCCCCGATAATATTTTATGATTTTCAATCCCGTCAATATCCCAAACAATTATGTTATTATCTTCTGATGCAGAAATTATTTTTTCACCATCAGCTGAAATAATTATTTTTCTTATTTTGTCTGAATGACCATGGAAAACTTTGAGTTCTTTACCAGAAATAGTATCCCATAGTTTAATAGAGTTATCTTCAGATGCTGAAGCAATGATACTTTTTTTATAAGATGTAGCTATACTGGTTACTGTTTTGTCATGTTTTATTAACTCATTAGTATCATTTTCATGGCTGTCCCAAATTTTGATTCTATTATCCGTAGATCCAGAAATAATTTTATCTCCATCGTTTGAAAAAGATACTGAAAGGACTGAGCCTGAATGCCCTTTTAATTTTTTTATCATGTGCATCTGGTTTAAATCCCATAAAATCAATTGATTATCATTGGATCCAGAAACAAGTTTTTTATTTTTAATATCAATATCATTTACTATATCATGATGATCAGACAATTTAGAAAAAATATTCTCATCTGAGTTAATATTTCCTACAAAAATTTCATTACTATTAAACAATGTAAATATAATCTGCTCATTATCATCAGAAATTAGTATTTTATTGACATGCCCTTCTAACCCAGTCCATTTTTTCAGTTCTGTTTTATTGTTTAAATCCCAAACAATGAGAGTATTATCATTTGAAACTGAAACAATTTTTTTACTATCCTTAGAAATAGTCAATGAATAAATTTTTCCCAAATGCCCTATCAATTTTCCCATCTCAATAGACTTGGAAATATCAAAAATTTTAATACTATTATCGAATGATGGTGCAATTATTTTTCCATCTCCTGAAATTTTTATAATGTCTGGATTTATTAATGTTCCTTCATTTTTTATTTTAATCTCTGAATTGTTTCTAAAATCATACACATTGAAATAAGTGAGTAATCCAACTGGTTCATACTCAATTTTCTTTTCTAAATCATGTGTAAAAACAATGTCTGAAAGAGCGGTTTGAAGTGGTTGTCCTAAATTTTCAATTTGATTATTGGATAAATCTAAAATAGAAGTATTTCCTCTTTCTGATCGAATAATAACTTTATTTACTTTTGGATAAGGATAGAGAAAAGCAATATCGCTACCAAATAAATTCATATTATTCAACAAATTTCCTGTTTCTAAATCCCATATTTTAATTGTATTATCTCGTGATGAAGAAACAATTTTAGAAGAATCTGAAGAAACTATTATGTCAATGATAGAATCATTATGTCCCTGGATTGTTCCCAATAAATTTTCAAAAGGAGAATTAAAACATTGGTTTATAGGTTTAAACCATTGGGTATCTGTAAAACTTCTACTTTCAAGCAATAAATTTTCAATAATCTTATCATTTTTTAAAGAATTCAATCTTCCATAAAGTTGTGAGGGTAGTTGATCTTTATGTTCTCTTAAGATATATGCAGAAATTGTTAAAAATTTTTTTATTATTTTAAAATGATTTTTTTCATTAATATCTACATAATCATAATCTTTAATTAAATCATATACAGTACAAACATTTATTTTATTATTTATCCATTGATATTTTTTTAAAATTAATTCAAGCTCTTCATTTTCTTCAGCTTTGCACATATGAAAGGGTAACTCAACAAAAGCTCTTTTATTTTTTCCAGTGAATAGAAAATCATTGTTAGGGTCAATTTTTTCTCTAAAATATTTTGATAATTCCTTATGTGTTTTTTCTTCATTTTCACTTTTTAAGTACACTTCTTTTACAGCGTCTTTAAATTGATTATGATAAAAACTGGTTAATAAATTACCATCCACATCCATCGTAGTTAAATATGGTTTTAAATCAAAATAAAGTCTTGAATAGAGAATAAAAGGAAGTTCTTCATTTTTATCAATCTCCCAGTGTTCAGTAGAGTTATTAAATTCCTCTCTAACTTCTTTATTATCTGATAACAAAGTCAGCATTTCCTTTTCCGAAAGACCAAATCTGGAACATGCTAAAAAACTAAGGCTTTTTTCTACTAGCTCTTCTTCGTGATGTTGATTATATTTTAAATTTTTGAACATTTTTTTGATAATGGTTGAAACTGATTCTTCAATTTCAAAGTCTACAGTATAGGATTTCCATTTTTTAGCTTCTTCAAAAGCTAATCTTAAAAATAATGGAGAACCTTTATCTGAATTATTATCACTTGTAAATCTATTTAAAATTTCTTTTTCTTGAGAATTTCGAAGTGTTCTACCAATAGCACCTAACCACTTTCTTAAAATAATTTTAGCATCATCTTTGTTTAATTTGGGTAAATTAATAAAATTTTCTCCAATTACTTTATCTTTCAAATTTTCATGAAGCTTTTTAAGGTATTTATTTTCCTTATCAGTAATTTTATCTTCATTATCAGTAATTGTTGATAAAATTAAATAAACATTTTCTGATAAATTAGAAGGTAACCATGTTAATTGCTCTGGATTGTTAAAAGAAGACAGTTGATTTATAGCATCTAAAAAAATAACTAAAGGTTCTTTAAAATCACGCAATTGATTATGAAAATAGCTTAATAGTTCGTTGTAATCATGTGGGACCTCATTAATATCTTTTTTATTGAGTTCAGCTATTTGTTGAGAAAGATAGTATATCAATGATTTTATTTCAGAAGATTGGGGTGTAGCACCAATAAAGCGAGAAATAACATGGTTTTCATTGAAAACCCATGATTTTTTAGTTTTTATGGTTTCATACGCCATCAATGCAGTTTTACCATATCCTGACTCTCCTTGAATTACTAACGGACTATTTTTATTATTTTTCAAATACTTTGAAATTCTTTTATCTTGATCCTTTCTTCCCTTAAAATTTAATTTATTCAGATCAAATGTTTTATAGTCAAATTTATCATCATCTGGTTTTTCAAAGTTTAACCTTTGAAAAGCAAATGAGTCATGTTCTCTAATTTCTCTGTTTAATATGAAATCAGGTTTAAACTTATCCATTTGCTTTTGCATGACTCCTTTCAAACATTTTTTAATATCCTCACAAAGCTTATTAATATCATCAATTTCAATTTGACCCTCATTATTAAAATGTGCATCATACTCCATATACTGACATTTTCCCTTTAATTTTTCTTTCAAATCTTTTAATGATTTTTGAGCTTCTTCATTTAATTTTTTATTTTTATTAAAATCAAAAAATGATTTATTCTCATCCGAGTATTGAATTGTTTCGTTATTAATTTCGTGTTTGATATTTCTCACAAAACAGAAGACATGTTCTTCAGCATCTTCTCCTTTTAGTCCTTCTTCTACCTCTTGTTCTACAGCTGAAGTAAAATATAAACGTTTTCTGTCTTCTGGTATTTTTCCTTCTTTTTCTAATCCAACTACTGCATCTTGTAAGATACTTCTTAATTTATCTTCAACATACCTCCAAATATAAAAGTCTTTTTTTTCGCCATTAATATCATTAAAAAAGTTTTTAAGTTTATTCGATGCTTCATCACGATTTAATTTAACTATTTTTTCATTTTTCACAAAATTAATCAATGATTGGAGATTTTGAGTTAGTTCTAAATAGTATTTTCTGATTTCATTATCAGATTCCTTATTATAATCTTTTTCAATTAAAGCAATGATTTCATATATTTGACTAAAATCTTTGTAAAATTTCGGTATCTCCCTATCAATATCAGAATATAATCCTCTTCGTGTGTGTAAATCATAAACTGGAGGAACAGCATTTTCATCTTTTATGAACCATTTATCTAAAAAATCTCTATCTTCTCGACTAACTTCTTCTTTAATATTTTCAAACTCTTCAGAAGGAATTTCAGAAGGTATGGGAATCCAACCATAACGATTACCTAACATAACAATAAAATTAGGTTTAGGACTAACATCCTGACAACGTTTAACTTCATCCAGGCAGATCTTCATAGTAAGTTGATCTAAACCTGCTTCAGTATTAACACCCCATCTTAAATCAACTTCCCGAAAACTAAAACCATCTTTACAAAATTCATCTAATTCTGGAAACCCTTCTTCTCCCCTAAGTATATCCCTCTCATTTTCAAAGTCATCAAAAGTACTACTTACAAAAACTCTGAAAGTTTTGCTTATTTCAGGCATATTAATTACCCCTAATTGTGAAAAATAGATTTCGAAAAAATCAAATTCATAATTTGAATTTAATATTGAAACCGCATTAACTTAAAAAATGACTTATAACCCAATCACAGGTTTATAATCTCTTTATAATAGTTAAAGATAATAGATTCCAAAGAGAATAGTTTAAAAAAAAATAGTGTGAGCGATCAGGTGTTTCTATGTCCATGATAAAACTAATCATATAAATAATTTCCATGTCTCATATATATATATATATATTAAGTATTTATATATCTAAAAACTATTCATTACTATATCTATACTATAATGAACAATCATTTAAACCTTTCTATTTGAAAATTCAAAAGAAAGGAATTCAATGACTATACTTAAAAAATAATAAAAAATATTAATATATAACTAAAATAAGAAAAAAATAAATAATGAATAGAGAAAATATTGAAAAATATAATTTTAAAAAAGAAGGTTTGTAATAATGCATATTAAAAATAAGAATACTACTATTTAACAAAATAATGATAAAATAGGGTGCTAGCAAATTTCACTAATTCCACATATTATATTTTTGCGAAAAAATAGCTAATTTAATTCTCATTAAGATTCAATGAATTTTAAATGGTTTCAACCGTTGATCTTGACTTTACCTTTTTATTTATATACCCACCGAACAAAAATAAATGTGCAAAGCTTTTGTTTATGAATAATAAATTTTAAAAAAAAAGGAAAATTCTTAGCTATGGATTAAAAGAAATAATGTCAAAATAAGATAAAAAGTATTTCATTTGTTTTAAGGATTTTTTATAAGCTTCTGTAGTTATTGTTCCATTTGGACAAAGTACTTCACATGTAACTGCTGGAATATTCAAAATATTACATTCATCTTCAATTGCTCCTTGATAAGCACTTCCTGCATAATCATAAGATAAAGTTTCACAGTTAGTATTTTCTGAAATATATTGCCCAATGTTGAAGCTTTCAGGAGAAGGGTTCATAGTGCAAAAAATTCCTTCTTTCCCTGGATTGCTGTTTGGTGCTGTAGAATGGAAATCACCAACAGATACTATGTTTAATTCCTTTATTTTCTTCATTATTGAATTACTTAAAGATCCATCAATATTAGCTACTCTATTAAGATCTTCGGAATCAAACCATCTGGAATTGATCATTGTGGATTTAGGAGCTGAAAAAGGAACCATATAAACAGTTCCATTTAATTGCATATTCTTAAGTTCATTTATCAAGATTAATGAAGCTATTTGAGGAGGTAATTCATTTCCATGAACACCTGAAACTATCATTACACATGTTCCACCATTGCCAAATTTTATTAAAGGTGTTCCTTTAATAGCTTCTCTTAAAACTTTTTTTGAACTTATAGTATTAGGAATATTATCAAAAACAGCAGGATTAGCAGATATATACCCACCAGAACCTTTAACAATATGACTTATAGTAAAATCAAGCTTCTCTTCACCATTGTTTAAATTTTTATCTGAAGCTTTTCTGTCTGTTTTGGTGTTAAAGTATGATATTGGCATTTAAACCCCTAAAAATTCTAGTTAATATGATTATTTATTCATAAAACCAAAAAATAGCTTATTCTTTTCAAGTTTACTATACAAGTAATTTACTACTTTCCTCATATAGATAACTATTTTTATTAATATTCAGTGAATAATAAATAATTACCTGACTTTTTTTTAGATTTAATGGATAATAATGAAACTTTTTCATTGAAAATATCAAATAATAATAATAATAATAATAATAATAATAATAGGAATAATAATAGGAATAATAGATTTAATTTATATGGATATGCTTATAAAGAATATTTGAATATATGCAATCATGTGAATAAATTAAATCAATTGTTATGATAAATATTAATTTAGATTTTATAATATTTATTATTATACATATCAATTTTAGGGTGCTAGATTTTCACGGGAAAATGAAGAATGGACAGTGCTTATTTGGTATGTTTCAATGTAGGAATGTGCTAAGTTTCTAAAAGTACATCTGGGTTTCATTTAAAAATTTGCAAATATTTTGTAAAATCAGTGTTCTTTAATTTAAAACATTTAACATCGAGTAAATTTTTTCACAATTTTATAGTAGTTAATAGTTTTTTTTATTATTTTTTTTTAAAAGATGATTGAGCTTATATTTCAGTATTTGTAATGTTGTTATCTTATTGTTTGTAAAAAAAGAAATTATTTATTTATTAAAAAAGTAGTGAAGTGATACTTCGATTGAAAAGTTAATATAGGGGGAAGGATAAACCTTCCATTGTGAAAATATGAAGCCTTCCCTATATTATGA
>WRMT01000007.1 GCA_009777005.1 Methanobrevibacter sp.
ACTTGAAAATCTAAGGTTTTTCAAATAAGTAAAATTTCCTATTTTCTCTTTTATTTGAAATTGAAATTTTTTTTTTTTTTTTTTTTTTGATTTTCATGATATCTATTTAATATTTTTTACCTGATTTGAAAATTAATATTTCCACTTTTAGCTAATTAGAATGTTCACTCATGGTTATCCTAGTTTTATTAACAAAATGTTCAAGAATTAGTGAAACTCTATATTGATTGTTTAAATTCCGCATTAAAACACTGTAAATCAATTTTTTAGGTTTACAACATCTATTTCAAATAGAAAAATTTATATAAATAGATTTTATATTATATACTATAGTTATGAATAGTTTTTATTAGATAAATAGTGATATTTACACATTTATACCAGGATAATTTATTATTGATCCTTTTCATTGTTGGGCATTGAAATATCTAATACTTACATTATTTAGACAATTAAATTAAGTTTTATTCTTAAAATTATATCCTCATTAATTGAATAAATAATTGGTAAATTTGAAAATTTTTCTGGAAAATCCATTTGATAAAACTAAAAAAATAGCTGGTACTAAAATAGAGTATATATTTTCATACTTTTAAAATGGAAGAAAAAAATGATAGAGTCATTTCCTATAGGGGAATAATCATAGCAATGTTAATATGCAGATAATATGAGAATTAATCAATTATACATGGACCTTATAGATGGAAAGATACATGGTGCTTATAAGTTTCCATTTTACTTTATATGCCATAGAATACCAGATCGAACATTTAAAGTGAAGAAATATTATTTTCCTGTATGTGCAAGATGCACAGGAATATACCTTTCAGGATTCACTTATTTTTTCATTGCAACATTTACTCCCATAATCTATAGCATGGAACTTATTATATTAGCTATATTGTTAATTATTCCTACAGCAGTTGATGGAATATCTCAATTACTTAATAAAAGAGAAAGTAATAATAATTTGCGATTTTTAACAGGATTATTTGCAGGTATAGGGTTTGCAATATTAGCAAAAGCAATAAAATTCATCATAATTTACTAAAATGAATTGAGGTGTTATATTAAATGACAAATGGAGAAGAAGAAATGAAAGAGGGAGAACAAACTTCAAATGAGGTAACTCCTGAAGTTGAAGCAGCTCCTGAAGTAGAACCAACTTCTGAAGTACAAGCTGCTCCTGAAGTTGAGGCGGCTCCTGAAGTACAAGCTGCTCCTGAAGTTGAGGCAGCTTCTGAAGTACAAACTGCTCCTGAAATAGAACCTACTCCTGGAGCACGACCTGCTCAGGATGCAAGTTCAAAAAAATCATCAAAAAAGACTATTTTGATAGTACTAGCTGTCCTTGCAGTATGTTGTGTTGGAGCGGCGGTTGTCATTTTTGGTGGTGGTTTGTTACTAGGAGACTTGGCTACATACAACAACGAAACAGTTGGAGGACATGTATTTAAAATACCAACAGATTTTAAAAGAGATTCTTCAACACCTGGAACTTATGTACAATTTAAAAATGATAAAAACCAATTTGTGAGAATATCGTATTTAAATGAACAATTTGATCTTTATACTTTTGCATTGGCACTAGCTTCAGAACTTGGTACTGATGGTAACAGAATTGATATTAATGGAACGCCTGCCTATAAGTATAATACTGTTGATAAAGATGGTTCTGGACAATCAATGTATACATATGCTATGAATATTCAAGGAACCAGTTTTATAATTTCATTATCCCGAGATATTCAAAATCCTGAAGAATTTTTAGCAAATATTATGTAGCTAATGCATAGCTAGTTATGAGTAAAAGGCTCTGTAATATTTTTACAATTAAATAGGGTATTTGAATCAATGAATATAGCAAACCTGCTATATTTTCATTTTTATTAAAAGCACATGGAAAATAAATAATTTATATTTTATGGGAGAGTATTAATTTATAATATTGTAGCTATTTTACAATTAATTTTTTTAAAAAAAGCCTATAATTATTTTAATAAGAAATAGGCAATAATTTCTATAATTTGATTATTATAAGATAATTCTCGTCTTGAAATGTAGTGTTTGAAAAAACATTAAAAGAATAAAATAGCTGATTAAAATAGCTATAGTATAGTACCTAATGCTTGATATGAAAATCATCAGTTTATATATAAACAACTAATGGAATTCATTCTCAAACATTAAGTTTTAAACTATAATACATAGATTATTTTTAGCTACCATATGGTAAGTTAAATTATGATGATAAAAAATGAATTTATAATTGCTAAAATTTAACATAAGATAATTTTCAAATTATTAACTAAAATAGCTAATTTCTCTCATTTAATATAATTTTGAAAACCTTTAAAATTAGGCATAATAATGAAAAATATGGCGAAACAAGGATAGAAGAAATTTAAATCAAACTTTAATAAAAATGGATATAAGGTGATTTTATGGAAGAATATATGAAATTTGAATTGGAAGCTGATAGATTAGAAGTTTTGATTATAAGGCCTCTTTATAGCATTGTAATATACATTATTTTAGGAATTTATGGGCTTATAGCTGAAATATGTTTGGCAATACAGTGGCTTTTAGTTTTAATAACTGGAGAAAGAAATGAAGGTCTTAACAATAACATAAAAAATTATATAGAATTTACACTACAAGTTATGCCTTATGTATTTAATTTAACAGATGAACATCCTGAATTAAGTCATAAAGGAGTTAAAATATTCTTAGAAAGACTAGAGTGAAAACATAGAAAAACTAGAGTATAGGCAATTACCTAATTATTTTCTTTAAATTTTTCTTTATTTGAAAAACCTTAGATTTTCAAGTTAGAAAAATGAAGTTTTTCTTTATTTGAAAAACCTTAGATTTTCAAGTTAGAAAAATGAAGTTTTTCTTTATTTGAAAAACCTTAGATTTTCAAGTTAGAAAAATGAAGTTTTTCTTTATTTGAAAAACCTTTGATTTTCAAGTTAGAAAAATGAAGTTTTTCTTTATTCACGAATAAGCTACTAATTTCATTTAAAAAAAGTTCTGCAATGCCTATGAATAGATTTAAATAAAAATTATCTTTTTAATGCTGTTAAACAAATATTTTTCAATGTATAAAAATAATTTTAATTTTTAAGTTAAAAAAAATTATTAATAAAGTTTTTTTAAAATTCTAGCATGAAACAGCTTTAATACGATAGAAAAGATAATTATTATAAATCTAAATTTTATTTTTTTCCAATATTTTCCTACTTATTTATTTTTAAAACTAACAATTAAAGATAATAATGATTTAAATTGTGCTATCATTGTTGTATTAGTAAAATGTTAAGGAATAAATGAAATTAAGTATTAATTACTTAGATTTTCCAATAAAACTTTGTAAATCAATTTTAGGTTGAAAACATTGATTTCAAATAGAAAAATTTATATATGAATTTTATATAATAAATATAAGTATTAATAGTTTCATCAGAGTTAATATTGAATATTTTAATATAAATATTATTTATATAGAGATTATTTATAATAGTTATTTTTATTAGTGGACATTGAAACACATAAATCCTCACACTATTTTAGACAATTAATAGGATTTATTATTGCATATTGCCCTATTTAATTGATTGAATGGTCAGTAAATTTTAAAATTTTTTCAAAAAATCCTTCACGATTAAATTAAAAGAAATATTAGTACTAAATTAGGACTACTCTCTTTTCATACTTTTTAAATGGAAAAAAATGATTGCTTATGTTAAGGTCGTGAAATAATTATGAGTTCTCTGAACATTAACAAGAATTAGGAAAAGTTTTTAAACAAAATTCTATATATTAAAATTTTTTTAAACATTTTCAACTTTAGTACACATACTCATAGAACAAAAATAATTGTTTTCCATTCTAGGAAAATATGAGTCGTATTGTTTTAAAATAAGAAACATTTTAAATTATTAAATAATGAAAGTTGTGATTTTATGGTAAAGTGCATGAATTGTGGACAAGAAAATATTCCCGATGCAAAATTTTGTGAAAATTGTGGGGCTTCATTAGATTATGAACCATCTAGTGAAGATACTGCTGATGTGTCAATTGAAGATAATAATAATGAGTCAGTTGTTGTGGATGGTGCTGAGGAGTCAGTTGTTGTGGATGGTGCTGAGGAGTCAGTTGTTGTGGATGGTGCTGAGGAGTCAGTTGTTGTGGATGGTGCTGAGGAGTCAGTTGTTGTGGATGGTGCTGAGGAGTCAGTTGTTGTGGATAGTGGTGAGGAGTCAGTTGTTGTGGATAGTGGTGAGGAGTCAGTTGTTGTAGATAATACTGATGAATCAATTGTCACAGATAATCTGAATGGAGATTTTGGTAGTGAAATCAATCCTAGTACAATATCAGCTACTGAATTCAATGGTTCTTATGATGAGTATAGTCAACCATATAGACCAGTTTATAGTAAAAAACCTGTTATTGCATTACTGCTTTCATTATTTTTTGGTTCTTTAGGACAATTTTATAATGGTCAAATATTAAAAGGAATAATTTTTCTATTGGTAATTTTTGCTTTATTCAATATTTTTTATCCTTTTGGCTTAATTTTAAGCTTTTTAATGGTTATTTATAGTGCTATAGATGCATACCGTAATGCAAAAGCTATCACTGATAATAATGGAAACTATTTTTACACAACTAATGAATGGGAGGTCTAATAATGAGTTTAAAAGATTTAAGAGACAAGTTTCATCATTATGATGCTAAAGTTAGTTCATTTTTTCATAATGATAAAGATGGAATGAAAAAACCTTCATGGGGAAAAATTATTGTAACTTGGTTAGGTTTGATAATTTTATTAGCTGTTGTAAGCTCAGTAGCTACTTCAGTGTTTATAGTGGATGTTAATCAAGAAATAACTCCTGTTTCATCTCTTTATAATTTAGATTATAATTCCTATAAAAGTTCTTCCTATTATATAACACAAATTGGTGGTCCAAATAAAGATGCTTATCATATTTCATATGATGGAAAATTAAAAGTAGAATTGAATACATCAGATATTCCTCATAGTGATTATCTGGAAAAGATTCTGGAAAGTTATCTAAATGGCAGTAATGAATACAATGCATCTGTTAGTGTTGAGTTAACTGCATATGATAGTAGTGATAGTGTAATAAAAACGTTATATTATATGAGTATCGACAATGATTCTGGTTCATCTATGTATTATAAAAATATCGATTTATTATTATTTAAAGGTCTTAAATTCGATTTTAAAGATAATATTTTCACTATAACGAGTAATGGTTCAGATAAACGGGTAAGTGACTCTATATTTAATGATTCACTTAAAAATATTGATCATATCAATGGAGTTATTTATATATCTAACAATGCATTAGAAACATCCGATCCTGGTTTTTATAACTACACACTAAACTTTACAATACCTAAAAGCTCAATAAATATTAAAAACGCTTAATTTTTTTAAACATTTATCAATAAATGTTTATCAAAATTAAATTTAAAATCTAAAAATCGCTTTGCTCTTTATGTGTGGTAGTTGCTGTTTTTTCCCTAAATGTTAGTTGTTCTTAAAATCTAGAAGCATTTTAATTAAAATCAATTATTCGAGGGCATTACTAAAACTTCAATAAAATAAAAGAACAACATTAACATTAAAAAATAGAATTTAATCGAAAAGTAATGTTTTATTTATTTTTATTTAAAACTCTTTCTTTACCAACACGAAACAAATAAATTGTAGTATTGGAAATAAAGTTTTTAAGTAATGACTTTTTTTAAAATTTTTAATAGTCATTTATAAATTAATCTAAATGGTTATAATTTTTATTTTTTGATAAAAATAATTAATGGTCGTTTATTGATTAATTTTTGTGGTTATAATTTTTATTTTTTGATAAAAATAATTAATGGTCGTTTATTGATTAATTTTTGTGGTTATAATTTTTATTTTTTAATTAAAATAATTAGTTGTCTTTTATTAATTAATTTTTGTGGTTTTTTTTTTAATAAAATAATTAGTTGTCGTTTATTGATTAATTTTTGTGGTTATAATTTATATTTTTTTAATTAAAATAATTAATGGTCTTTTTTTAATTAATTTTTGTGGTTATAATTTTTATTTTTTGATTAAAATAATTAATAATTATTTATTTTAAAAATTAATATAAATAAAATTGATTTTTAGAAAATTAATTAACTTTTTATAAATAATTTATTCAAACTTTTCTTCTAGGACTATAAGAAATAAAAAAATATTAACGTTTTTAAAATGTATTATTAATTAAAAATTTTATTTCAGGATTAAAATACTCAAATAATGATCTATTTCAGCTAATAACGACTTTTTTTATTCATTATATTCTTTTTCCCATGTTTCATATTCTTAAAATTTCTTTTAACAAAGTTTCATGATTAAAAATATCATCATCGATTGAAATACTAAATATTTTTCCTTCAAAGTCAAAAAAATACTCTGAATATTCTGTTCTATTTTCTGGAATTCTAGTCAAATCAAAATTACTTATATCTGATATGCTAGCTCTCCACATATATTTTTTATAAAAAGTTAAACCTCCAATTGTTACTATGGAATGATATCCTCCATCATTATCAATATATTCTTTTGCAGAACTCTTTTCAGTAACAACAGATTTAACACTAATTTCACTTTCTCCTTTTTTGAAGTAAAGTGTGTCACTATAATTATTAGGACTTAAGTAAAACCAGCTGGGGGTGTTGAATTTTACTCCATCAATCATATTGGAATTATCTAAATAAGTATTCATGGTTTTTTCAGGCAATACCATACTCAAGGCAATAATCTCGATAATTCCAATAATAGATAATTATTTAAACATTTTATCTGCTTTTTAACTCTTTTCACATTTGAATTTTCGTTTTCACCTATGATTCTTTTATTTAGATAAATTTTTTAGAAAAACAGGAAAGTTTATAATATTGATTAAACAAATATTATTTAAAACAAGTATTTTCGGAGTCATCATAATAAATACTATGTTTCAATCAATATAAAACTTTAAACATAATTTTTTTTTTTTTAAATTAAACATAGATAAACAATTTAAGTTATTATTTGTGGAAAAACAAACAAATAAAAAACTTCAAGTTTTTAACTTTTTTATATGACTTCTATAAAAATTAATTGTACTTTGGTAAAGAAATATTGAGTGATATTTTTTCAGTGATTATTATGCGTATTGGATGGGCTATTACAGGAGCAGGACATTTGCTAAAGGAAAGTGTTGAAATTCTAGAAGAATTAGCTAGTAATCATGAAATTACAGTATTTCTTTCAAATGCTGGAAAAGAAGTTTTAAAGATGTATGGGCTTTATGAAAGAGTAGCTAATATAACTGGAGGGTATTATAGGGAATTAGCTATTGACGCCGATCAAAGCTTCAGTTATCCTATTTCTGGAAGATTTTCCCTTGGAAAATATGATTTATTAATAGTGTCTCCTACAACTTCCAATACAGTAGCTAAAATTGTTCATGGAATTTCAGACTCTCTTGTAACTAACTTAGTAGCTCAATCTGGAAAAGGCAGAGTTAAAACATTAATCATCCCAGTTGATCTTGAATCAGGGGACGTTGAAACAGTTTTACCATCAAAACTTGAGCTTGAAAAATGCATTGGCTGTGAGGTTTGTGAAGCATCAAAAAGTTGCCCTCAAGGTGCAATAATACCTAAAACAGAGATTGGTCTTTTAAATTGTATTGGTTGTGGGGAATGTAGGGATGTTTGTTCATATGATGCAATATCTTCTGGAAAATTAATAACTATTCACATGAGAGATATTGACATTGAAAACACACATAAATTAATTCTCATGGAAGGAATCACAGTTTTAAAAGATCCAAATGAAATTAAAGATTATATTATTTAATTCATGTAAAAAATTCTTGAAACAGAAAATCATGAAACATTTTAATAAAACAGGCACTGCCAAATTTCACTGGTTTCGGGCATTAGACTTTTGTGAAGAAATCGTTAATATTTACTCTCACTTACAATTTACAGATCTTTTGAATTGTTCCAACCAGTTGATTTTGGCAAGTGCCATAAAACATAAGTTTAAGTGTTTAATTTTAATAGGATTTTAATAATGCATATTTTTAATAAAGTATTAATATAAGAGCTTAATTTTAATAGGATATTAATAAGGTATATTTTTAATAAAATGTTAATATAAGAGTTTAATTTTAATAAAACCTAAATAAAAAGGGATTAAAATGAACATAAAGAAAATGATAATATTAGCAATACTTTTTGTAGCTGTTGTAGGATTAGCATTAAACTCTGTCAGTGCAGTTGGCAAAACGTATAAGACTGATAAACTTTATTTTAAATATAATGGAGATAAAAATATTCCTCGTTCGGATTTTACTAAAAAAATAAATAATAGAAGTGAATTTTATGGATATTATAATTATCCTAATAATCACAGGATGCAAGATTCTGCAAATTATATGAAGGTTGGAATTGGTGGGAAGTATATAGGAAAAAAATATTATAAACCTAATTATAAACCTACTAAAGTATACATTTTGTTTAAAAAGACTGTGAAAGGTAAAACATATTATTCTTCAAAAACATTCACGAAATTTGGCAGTACTTTAGATATGGGAAATGATCATGCACTTCCTTACAATCCAAAGAATAATTATAAACCCTATTATGCTATATTTTATTATAAAAAAGTTTAACTACTAGCAAATTCTTTTTTTTTAAAATTTTTATTAATTTTTTCCATAAACTTTTATTAAATTTTCCCAATGAAAACAAGATGAATTTAAAAAAAATAATTGAATATATATTACCATGAGTAATAGTTTAAATCACTTATATTTAAATATTGTCATTGAATACTCTTTAAAATAAAAGAATGGGGGGGGGAAGGGGAAATATTTAATTTTAAATGATTTTTATTAAAAATTAATAAAAAATAAGATATAAAAATGGATATTATTAAAAAATATTATCAATAAATATAAAAATCTTCATTTAAAGCATTTTAAAAAGATATAATAAAAAAATAAAAAAAAATTAAATTTCATTAATTTATACTTAGCAACGATTTAAAATTTTAAAGCACTGTTTTAATAGTTTCAGTAGCTATTTAATCTAGTAAAAGGTAAATTATTGATTCATTGCTATGGAATATTCATTTTAATATTTAAACTTTTTTTTATTTTCAACCTTTCCATCGTTTCATTGTTTCAGTTCCATCGTTCATTAGCTCTACATAGTATTGTCGACCATTTTCAGTACCAAAACGGATTTTAAATGAAGAATCTTCACTTGGAACTGCTGGAGTGAAAGTATTTCCTCCATCCGTACTTCTTTGAGTTTGTTTTTTAGTCAGATAAAGGGTGTTTCCAGACAGTCGCCAGGATCCTGAAGTACCTATTGATAATCGTGACCCAACGGAATCAAAAATTGATACACTACTATAAGTTCCATCTGCACCAAATGAATAAAATATTCCATTACCAGAGGAATATAATGATTTTCCAGTTATACTGTTAATGACAGAAGCACCAACTGCAACAGTAGACCATGCACCAACTAATTTCTTTTCTTCACTATTTAATGTCCTGGAACTTCCTTTTTTCCAGTGGGCATACAGTGTAATACTTTTTGTAGGTTTAGTATTTATACTTACTTTTTTTCCACCACTTTTTTTGGTGTACCATCCTTTAAAGACGTAACCTTTCCTTTTTGGTGTAGCTGGGAACTTTTTTATCTTAGTTCCTTTATTGATATTTTTAGCTACTTTTGTTTTTGTGCCAATTTTCCCTCCGTTGGCATTAAAGGTTACTTTATTTGTTGAGATTTTTTTGTATTTTGCCTCAATCTGAACAATACCATTATCTGTTGTGTCTGTTTGTTGTTCACTGACAATAGCTGCTGTTACTGTTAGCATGGAAAATAATAGAACGCTTACAAACAGTATTATTAATGTTAAAATTCTTTTTGAATTTTTCATTATTTTTTACCTCCTCATTATTAAATGATAATCCATTTTTTTTGGGGGTAATAAATAATCAATCAATAGCTAATGAAAATAATTGAATATATATTACCCTGAATAATAGTTTTAAATCACTTATATTTAAATATTGTCATTGAATACTCTTTAAAATAAAAGAATAGGGGAGGGAGGGGGGAATATTTAATGTTAAATGATTTTTATTAAAAATTAATAATAAATAAGGTATAAAATTGAATATTTTTAAAAAATATTATATATAAACATAAAAATCTTAATTTAAATGATTTTAAATCGTTTTTAAAAAATATAGTAGCTAAAAATATATGCTATCATAATTATAATACTATTATAGAATACTTAATGGTGCTTATAACTATGGCATCAACAATAAAAGAGATAAAAATAGATACAAAATTGTTAAAAACCATTAATAAAATAGTTTAAAGAGAAAACACAACTGAAACTAATGTTATAAATGAAACTATAAAAAAAAGGGTTAGAAACAAAAGAACAGGAACTAGATAAAATCAGAATTAAATTGGGATTTAACGATTTAATTGGAAAATATACAACAGATGAAACTTTTAGTGCTGTTGAAGATAAGAGAAAAATGAGGAGAGGAAAACTATAAAATGATTGTGTTGGATTTTATATTATGTCTTTTACTTGTTGATACCAAAAAAATCGCAAAAGAGTAGTTGAACTATCACAAAAATTTCATGAAAAGGAGGTAATAATTACAAATACTATACTGAGAAACAATATATCTTCTCACTGATAGGTTGAATCATAATACAAAGGCAATTACAGAAATATATTAAATTTAATAATAATATATAAATTATGTACAAATCTACTATTGTCAAGTTAATATTTTTTCTAAATTTTTTATTTCTTTACAATCTTTTTTGAAGATTTGTGGATTCTTAAATGACTTTTTATCTAAATTCACAAACAAAATCTAATTTATCTCCAATAGCTATTTGATATTTTTCTATAGATCCTTTTTTCATTTCTAAAATATATGCTGCTGGTCTTTTTGGAATGTAAAATTTCCAAGGAGCAATTTGAGTTATTTCAAATACTTCTCTTTCTTTATCAAGAAAGACCACATCAATTGTAAATCTCATAAATAATGTGTGAATTGAGGATGTAAACCTATGATTACTTTTTGCAGGTTTTAATACAAGAACATAATCTAATCTTTTTTTAAACATTAATCCTTTAAGTCGTGAAAAATAGCTATTTGCAAATTTCAAAGTAGCTATTGTTTGTTTATTTTTACAAGTATTATCCTCAATTGCAAAGTTATCAATAGAGGGCTTTGTTTTTTCTTTAATCAATAATGTTTTTGAATAGCTATTTTTTTTTATTTTAACTACTTCCACTTAATTTATACTTCTTAATTATATTTTTTATTATTAATATTTATATTTTTAATACTAATAATCAGAACATTTATTTATAATATTTTAATAAAAGATAATACATAAACTTGTATAATATTTAAGATAAAAATTTATCAGTTTAATTTAAATTTTAATCAGATTTATTTTAAGCTTTAGTATAGTTTAATTTAAATTTTAATCAGATTTATTTTAAGCTTTAGTATAGTTTAATTTAAATTTTAATCAGGTTTAATTTAAAAATTTAATATATTGATTTTAGATTTCTCAAATTAACTAATTAATTTAAGTTATTAATCAATTTTAAAATTAGCTAATCTAAATCTTGCATATATACTATTAGATTTTTCAAAATCAACTAATTATGAGGGTATTTATGAGAAATATTATTGTTGAAGAACTTAATCAAACACCAATTGAAGAGTTAGACATTGAATTAGTAGAAAGAAAAGGTATTGGACATCCTGATAGTATAAGTGATGGAATAGCTGAATCAGTTAGTAGGGCTCTTTGTAACCTTTACTTAGATGAACTCGGAGGAGTTCTTCACCATAATACTGATGAGGTCCAAATTACTGCAGGAGAATCAAATCCTATATTTGGTGGCGGAGAAGTAATAAAACCAATAGATTTTTTACTTACAGGTAGAGGAGTTTCTGAATATGAAGGTAAAAAATTAGCTGTTGATAGAGTAGCTATTGAAGCAGCTAAAGAATATTTATCTAAAAATATAATTAACCTCAATGTAGAAACTGAAACTGTAGTAGAGTGTAAAATTGGTCGTGGTTCTGGAGATTTAGTAGATGTGTTTAAGCGTGACGGTGCTCCTTCTTCAAATGATACTTCTTTTGGTGTAGGATATGCTCCATTTTCTGAAGTTGAAACAATAGTTTTAGCTACTGAAGAATTATTAAACTCAAGGCAATTTAAAAATAAATATCCTGCTGTTGGTGAGGATATTAAAGTAATGGGTCTTAGAGAGGCTAATGAGATTACACTGACTATTGCTTGTGCTATGGTTTCAAGGTATTTAAATGATAGGGATGAGTATATAGCTATACGCGAAGAACTGAAAAATATTGTATTAGATTTAGCTTCAAAATATACTGGTAGAAAAGTAAATGTTTTTGTTAATACTGCAGATAATGATGAAGTTAAAGATGAAAAAGGGTATTTTTTAACTGTTACAGGAACATCAGCTGAAATGGGTGATGATGGTTCTGTTGGAAGAGGTAACAGAGCTAATGGTCTTATAACTCCTAATAGACCAATGTCTATGGAAGCTACTTCTGGAAAAAACCCTATCAATCATGTTGGTAAAATTTACAATATTTTATCTAATGAAATAGCTAATGATATTGCAAATAATGTTGAAGGTGTAAAACAAGTAAATGTATTGCTTTTAAGCCAAATTGGTAAGCCAATTGATGAGCCAAAAGCAGCTACTTCTCAGCTAATATTGGAAGAAGGATATAAGATGGATGACCTTAGTAAAAAAGTTGAATCTATTGTAGAGGGGTGGCTTGAGGATATTTCATCTGTTACTGAAAACATCGTTAAAGGGAAAGCTCGAACATTTTAAAGGAAGATCCTTTTATTCGACTAGTTCAGTCACAACATATTATTTTTCTTTCATATTTTTTTCATTTAATGAAAACCATTGAGTTTCTAATTTTGCAAATATTTAATTTTTAAATGTTAGAAAAACTTTGCTTTTCTATTTATAAAAAATTTTTAAAATAATTAAAATCTTTTTTCATTATATTTTTTAATTTATTAAATTTTTAATAATGATTTGTAAGGATTGTTTAGGTTAATTTTTATAAGATTTAAGTTATAATTTTTAAATAGCTTTATAAAAATTGTTAAAGTTAATTTTTATAAGTTTTAAGTTATAATTTTTAAATAGTTTTGTAAGAATTGTTAAAGTTAATTTTTATAAGTTTTAAGTTATAATTTTTAAATAGTTTTGTAAGAATTGTTTAGGTTAATTTTTATAAGATTTAAGTTATAATTTTTAATAAGAATTTGTAAGAATTGTTTGAGTTAATTTTTATATAATTTTTAATTTATTAAATTTTTAATAAGAATTTGTAAGAATTGTTTAAGTTAATTTTTATAAAGATTTAATCTAAAATAATCATATCCTTATTAATTAATTGTTATTTTTTACATTTTTTAGGAGAATTCACATGCCAATCAAAGAGGCAGAAAAATCATATCAATACCATAAAGTTGAAAAAGAAATTCAAGATTTTTGGGTTAAAAATCAAGTTTATTCTAAAACACAGAAGTTGAGAGAAAAGGGTCAAAAGTATTCCTTTTTAGACGGGCCTCCATATTGCAGTGGTAAAATTCACATTGGAACAGCTCAAAATAAGATAGTTAAAGATACATATCTTAGATTTAAGTCTATGAGTGGATTTAATGTTAGACGTCAAGCTGGATGGGATACTCATGGGCTTCCAATTGAACATAAGGTAGAGCAGCTATTGAAAATAAAAAACAAGCAGCAAATTGAAGATGAGATTGGAATAGCTAATTTTGTGTCAAAATGTAAGGAATTTTCAATTGAAAATAAGGATGTAATGACTGGGCAGTTTAAGGCTCTTGGAGTTTGGATGGATTGGGATTCCCCTTATATAACCATGGATCCAAAATATATGGAATCTTGTTGGTGGACATTAAAGAAGGCACATGAGAAAGATCTTTTGCTAAAGGATAAACGAGTCATTAGCTGGTGTCCAAGGTGTGAAACTGCATTAGCTGCTGCTGAAATTGATTATGAAAATCGGGAAGATCCTTCTATTTATGTTAAATTTCCATTAAAAGAACCATTTTTAGAAAAAGAAAAAAATCCTGAAAATTTAAGTGAATTTTTCTTAGTTTGGACTACTACGCCCTGGACTCTTCCATCTAACTTAGCTATTTGCGTGAATCAAGAATTTGATTATTCTTTTATTAAAATTAATAATGAAATATTGATTTTAGCTACTGATTTAGTTGAAACTATACTTGGCTCACCAGAAAAAATTACTAAAATTAAAAAAGAAACAGGGAAATTTGATGAGTCTGGAGAAGCGATTGTGGAAATTGAGGAAAAAAAGGAAATAATTTATGAAGTTTTAAATGTAGTTAAAGGAACTGATCTTCAATTTAAAAGCTACAATTATCCTCTTTTAGATGAAGTACCTAAACAAAGCGAATTTGATAAAATAGCTAATGTTCATGTTATCTTACTTGGGGATCATGTTGAATTAGGTGAAGGAACAGGTTTAGTTCATACAGCTCCTGGTCATGGTCCAGATGATTTTGAAATAGGTAAAGAATATGATTTACCAATATTTTGCCCAGTTGATGGTGAAGGAAACTTTACTCCTGATGGAGGAAAATATGCAGACGAATTTGTTAAAGATGCAGATTCAAATATTATCCATGACTTAAAAAACCATAATCTTCTCTTTAAAGATGAAATAATAAAACATAGATATGGTCAGTGTTGGAGATGTAAAACACCAATCATTTACTTAGCTACTGAACAATGGTTTTTAAAAATCACTGAAATTAAGGAAAAAATGCTTTCTGAAATTGATAGGATAGAATGGATTCCTTCTTGGGCTGGAGAAAGTAGATTTAAAGACTGGGTTGAAAATGCTAAAGATTGGACTATTTCTAGACAAAGATATTGGGGGATTCCAATACCTGTTTGGGAATGTCCTGATTGTGATGAAATAAGAGTTTTAGGTTCGGTAAAAGAGTTAAAAGAAGATTCGATTTCTGAAATCACAGTTAATGATGAAGACTTGGTTCACAGACCGTATGTTGATGATGTAACAATAAAATGCTCTAACAATGGCTGTAATGGTGAAATGAATCGCATAAAAGATGTTTTAGATGTTTGGATAGATTCAGGAGTAGCTGGATGGGCTTCAACATACTATCCTCAAGAAGAAGAAATGTTTAATCAGTGGTACCCTTACGACTTTATTACTGAAGGCCATGATCAAACAAGAGGATGGTTCTACTCTCAACTTGGAACAGGGGTAATAGCTCTTGATAAGGCACCATATAATAAAGTTTTAATGCAAGGATTTGTACTTGATGAAAAAGGAAAAAAAATGAGTAAATCCTTAGGTAATGTGGTTAATCCTGAAGAGGTAGTGGAACAATATGGAGCAGATGTTTTAAGATTCTATCTTTTATGGGCTGGTAAACCATGGGATGATTTGAAGTTTGTATGGGATGAACTTAATAATGTAAAGAAGATGTTCAATATTTTATGGAATGTTTATGTATTTTCCACCACTTACATGTCATTAGATGAATTTAACCCAGAAAAATGCAGTGAAGATGATAATAGTATGGCTTTAAGGGATGAAGATAGATGGATTATTTCTAAAGCTAATTCCTTAGCTATGGAAGTTGAAGATGATTTTAACAATGCATTGTTCCATAAAGCTACAAGAAAAATCAATAGTTTTATCCTTGATGATTTAAGTCGTTGGTATGTGAGACTTATTAGAGGAAGGACATGGGTTGAAAAAGAGGATCCTGATAAATTAGGTGCATATTTTGGACTATACGCAGTTTTAGAACTACTTATTAAAACAATGGCTCCAATAACTCCACACATAAGCGAAAAAATCTATGAAAATCTTGTTCAAGGAACTAAAAATTCTAAGCTTAGTATTCACATGGAAGATTGGAAGTATGATAAGGAAGCTATTGATTTAGACCTTGAAGAGAAGATGGATATTGCAAGAGATATTATTGAATCATGTGCAAGAACAAGGGATGTAGCTAAGTATAAGCTTAGATGGCCAGTAAAGGATATCACAGTTGTATCTCAAAATGAAAAAGTTCTTGATGCAGTTAATTATCTTGAAGATGTAATTAAAGATCAATCTAACACAAAAAATCTAATAACAACCAATGAATTTGAAAATTTAAAGTTTATAGCTAAGCCAAATTTAAAAACATTAGGTCCAAGACTTAAACAAGACATGGGAATGGTAAAAAAGTTCTTAGAAGAAAATGATGGGGACAAAATCAAAAAAGATTTAGAAGCTAATGGTAAAATTGATGTGAAAATAGCTACTCCTGAAGATGGGGAAAAAACAATTGAATTATCTTTAGAAGATGTTTTATTTGTGAGTGAACTTCCAGAGGAAATATTTAGCAGTGAATTTGAAGGAGGAAGCGTGTTTGTTAACACTCAAATTACTCCTGAAATTTTATCTGAGAGTATGGCAAGAGAACTTATTAGAAGGATTCAAGCTATGAGAAAAGACATGGATTTAGATGTTGAAGCTAATATAAATGTTGTCATTCAAGTAAGTACTAAGTTCAAAGATATAATAGCTTATCAAGTTGATTTTATAGCTAATGAAGTTAGAGCAAAGAATATTTCATTTGATAGTATTGATATAGGTAGTAGTGATGAAGCAGAAGCTAATGATAAGCATTATATTAAGAAATGGACAATTGAAGATGAAAATTTAATAGTTCGCATTGAAAATTAATAAGATTTTATAAAATTTATAAATTAAAATTATTAAGACTTTTAATAGCTATTAAAGGTTTATTAAAGATTTAATTGATTAAAAATAAGATTTAATACTCCATAAGCTATTAAAAGTGCTCCAATTATATTAACAATAATATTTGGAAGTGGAATCATAGTTGAAAATGCAATTAGTGAAATACCCACTAAAAAAGCTATTATTCCATTTATTTTTTTATTCTCTGATGCTATTAATCCAATAAATATTTTTTCATCATCTGAATTAATAGTAGGTATTATGCCAATAACATTTAATACTCCATAAGCTATTAAAAGTGCTCCAATTATGTTAACTATAATATTTGGAAGTGGAATATTAGTTGAAAATGCAATTAGTGAAATACCCACTAAAAAAGCTATTAATCCAATTATTTTTTTAAATTTATTATTTTCAAAATTCATGGTAATTAGTATAATAGGATACATATATAATATCATCTATCAAAAATATTTTAAGATTATCTGATATTTAATTTTCTGGTTGTTAATGCTAGGAGAAGCTATTGGTAATATGCCATCAAAAAAATATAGCTGACTATTTAAGAGCTTATCAATACTGATGTTTAGCTAATAAGTCGTATATAAAATATTACTCCATAAAAACTCTATTAATAATATTTTAAATAACTAAAAAATCAATTTAAATAAGGTTTTAAATTATAAACTTTTAAAACATTATTGTAATTTTTTTTATTTAAGGTATTGTTGTAATTGTTTTTTTAGTAAATAAAGTGTTTAAAATGGTTTATATTTTCTTTTCGAAATAAAAAGTCTTTTATTATTACATGGTGGACTGCAAAATTAATTTAATTTTATTTAATAAATCATTGGAATCTTTAAAATTTATAATTTTATTTAAATTTATTTATTTAATAAAATAAGGATTAATATAATTTATTTTTATAAAAAACATTATTAAAAATATAAATATTAAAATTAAATAGATTATAAGAAATTATAGTATGTTTCCATATTTTTACAGATTTTTTAAAAGACATATATTTTCCAAAAAATTTGTTCAAAATTTGGATTTTCATGAAAATAAATTTACAAACCATTACAGCATTGGAAATAAAGTTTTTAATAATGATTTTTTTTAAAAAATTTTAATATTCATTTATTTATTAATTTAAATGATTAAAAGTTATATTTTTTATAAAAATAATTAATAACTATTAATTTTAAAAAATAATTTAAATAAGATTGATTTTTAGAAAATTAATTAATTTTTTTAAAAAAATTTAATTCGAACTTTTCTTCAAGGACTATAATATAAAACAATGTGTCGATAATTGGAAAAAATGGAAGGTGCATGATATGTTATTCAGTATATTTTGGTTCATACCTCGTTGTTTTATAAAAATACAATGTGTATATCCTTAAACTCAAAATTCTAAAAATTATATATTCGATTTGATAATAACAAAAATCTCCTAGCTTAAATTAGCTAAAAAGTTTTTTTGAAAAAAATTATTCAAATTTAAATTCAAGGATTTTTCCAATGAGTTTTTAAAAGTGAGGAGTGACTTATATAAAATTACTCAAATCAAGTTTCATGGATTTTATTATTGAATTTTAAAAAATTAAGGTTAAAATCATTTGTACTTTTAGAAAACCAATGTTCTCTTACTCTAAACATACTAAATAACCACAATATATTCTTCATTTTTTCACATAAAACAGACACATTAATATAGAATTTAAATAGATAATATAGATAGGATTATACAATGAATTTAACCTTGTTTTTTTTTTAAAATTTATGTAGTGGAGTAATAAATATGGGATTAACAGATAAAATAAGTCCATTTCAACCAGAATCTCCAGTTAAACCTGAAAATTTTGAAGGTAGGAAAGAAATTATTGATAAAAATTTGCCTTTTTTGCGACAATCTGCTAGTGGGCGTCCTACTCATTTTTTAATAAAAGGCAAAAGAGGGATGGGGAAAACATCATTAGCTGAATTTTTTAATAATATAGCTGAAAAAGAGTATAAAATGGTAGGAGTCCATGTTTTAAATGATGGAGTACACAGTATCAATGATTTAATCCATCAAATAATTGAAAGATTGCTCAATGAAATTAGAAAAGAAACGTGGTCGGAAAAAATATTTAATAAGTTAAAAAATAATGTGAAAAGTGCCGAGCTATTTGGAATTAAGCTAGAATTTACACATGATGAAAAAGTAATATCAAACATAAAAGATAACTTTGCCTTTTTTTTAAAAGATATTATCGATAATTTTGAAGATAAAAATGGATTAGTAATTATTATTGATGATATTAATGGTTTATCACATAACAACGAATTTGTAAATTGGTACAAGAGCTTTGCAGATACATTGTCAATAGAATTTGGGGATACAATCCCTTTATCCTTGATTCTCACAACTTATCCTGAAAATGCCCAAATATTACATGAATATAATCCTTCATTTACAAGACTTTTTAAACATATTACTGTTGAAGAACTAACTAATAGTGAAATTAAAGATTTTTTCACAAAAACATTTAAAAAAGTTAATATGGCTCTTAAAAGAGAAGCTGTTGATTTAATGGTTCGTTATTCCTCTGGTTTACCTAATATGATGCAAGAAATAGGTGATGGGGTCTTTTGGATGAATGGTCAAAATATAATCAATGAAAAAATCGCTTTTAATGGAATTATTAGGGCAGGAGATCAAATAGGTGTTAAATATTTAAGACATGTATTGGATACATCCATACGAAGCGATGAATACTTAACTATATTCAAAAAATTAGGTTCTGATTTTGGAAAGTCTGCTTTTGATAGAGACTATAGTTTTAAGAAGCAAAAAATGCTTGAAAAATTGAATGATAAAGAATCAAAAGTTTTCACTGATTTTTTAAAAAGAGCTAGATCCTTAAATATACTTGAATTTTCTGGTGCCAAGAAAAGTGGACATTATAAATTTACAAGTAACTTGTTCCCTATATTTTTCATGATTGAGTCCCTAAAAGAAGAACATTAAATATATTATCCTTTAATACTTAATAAATTATTTAAGCAAACTTAAAAATTCTAAAATGTATAAATAATGAAATAATTAATTGCAAATCACAAAAATTTAAACACTACTTAATTGGATGAAACACAGAGATAATGAAACAAAAATAAACATATTTTAAAGGAGATGGAAATTATTGAGGATATTGCAAACTGGTGGACAATTGAATGGTATAAACTTGTAATAAATGGGGAATTAGAAGAATTATTCTCAGAAGGTAAAGATCATTATCTAGAAAATAAGTCGAAATTAAACTATAAAATAGAAGATAATGAATTTTTAGAACTTGAAGAATATGACAGGTCTTTTTTTGGAATAAGCTCTCCTTCAATTAGTTTTAAAAAGTTTGAAGAGGATGAGAAAGAAGAAATAAAAAATTCTCTTCTAAATTCTCCCTTTTATTTAAAGGATTTATTAGCTAATAAATTTCCAAAATCATTGTATGATGAATTAAAAAATAAAAATATTTATTTAATCCCAAAATCACTGGATGATTTAACTTTTAAAGGTTTTAAGAAAAATAAATTCACAATCGAAACCATGGCAATGTTCTATTTTTTTGGTTTGTTGATAGAAAACAACCCTTCATTACTTTTTAAAATATCTGGTTTTGATTTAAATCCTAGTATTAAGAAATATATTGATGTAAACTATGAAATCAAAAAAATGGTTCCAAAAATTATTCGTGGAGAAGGTAAAAACAGCTATAAAGAAAATAAAGCCACCAAAGAAGAAGATTTAGAAAAATTGCTAAAAGAAGCTTTAAATTCGATTAACTTTGATAAAATCCCAAATTCTGAAAAAACATTGGAATTATTATTTGAATATAAAAATAATTCGGTTAAAAGAGAAATTAAAAATGTATTAGAAAGATTAAACTATTTTAAAAGTCAAATGCTAATGACAAATAAGAGTGGATTTAATTTTGACATATTTGTAGCTATTTTAAATGGTGATGAAGAATATAAACAATTCAAAGAATCTGATGATACCTTTAGTAATAATTATAGAAATAATGATTTTAAAAAAGTAAGACTACTACTTGATAAAAATTATAATTTAAAATCAATAACTGGATTTAGTCATGATTATAAGACTCACTTTCTATTTTTTGAGTTTTTTGAAAACACTCCTTGGTGGACTATTGTAAACTATGAGTATAAGATACAGTTTATTTACACTATATATCAATTTTCCCTAAATCTCCTTGAAAAAATAGCTATAGTTCCAGAATTATTAAAAAAAGATGAAAAATATTTGATTAGATGGATTCCTGCTTTTCTCATAGAAGAAGTTAAAGACATTTTCGAAAAGTTAAGTATGGCTTGTCCTAAAAATTTAGTCTTATTTGATAATAAAACTATATCTTCTGATGAACAGCTGAAGATTTTAATAAGCTTATTTATATATAACATCATAGAAAAAGCTTATTTTGGATTGAAATACATACCACGTACTCTTAACTTAAGTAAAGAGATTTATGAATTATTATTCACATTAAAACTTACTGAAATTCCTAAAGAAAATTTAAATCTTACAAATGCGTGGATTTCAGAATTACATTCACTTGAAAAAGAAAAATCATTAATATTTTTAATCTCTAATAAAGATGATGCTTTTTTTAATCTTAATTTAGAAATAAACTCTGAAAATCAGCTATCTAAGATTGATGAGATTCTTAATTTAGACATTAGCTCTGAAGATCAGCTATCTAAGATTGATGAGATTCTTAGTGAGTCATTAGCTACTAAAAATTCTCCTCCTCCTATTTCATTCAATGAAAAAATTAAAAAGCTAGATGAAGAAAGTAAATTTAAGTTATTCCATGAAATAAATAATTTAGAAATGTATTTTCCACAAATAAGGGATTTAATAGCTAGTGAAGATGGAATTTTTTTAAACACTGCAGAATTCGCTGATTTTTATCAAAATACGATACCAATTTTAAATACTTTGAACTTTAAGGTTATTTTACCAAAAAATTTAAATTATACTGTTAAACCAAGGATAGTAAGTAATATAAAGTTAAAATCATCAAACATCACGGAAAAAAATCTTTTAAGTTTGGAAAATCTCGTGGATTTTGATTGGAAAATAGCTATTAAGGATAAGGAAATTAGTATAGCAGAATTTAAAAAACTTGTAAAGATTTCATCAAAGTTTATTAAAATAGATGATGAAAGTTATCTTGTAAATCCAGAAGATATTGATGAAATATCTGAAAAAATCAATCAAGTACCTAAAAAACTTAAAAATAATCATTTATTACAAGCAATTTTAAGTTCTAACTATGATAATAAGGATATCAATATAGATGAAAATATTTTACAAATATTAGATAAAATAAAAGATTTTAAAGATGTTTCTATCCCAAGTAATTTAAATGGTACCTTAAGACCTTACCAGTATAGAGGATTTTCATGGTTGGTTCAAAATATTAAAATTGGCTTTGGAAGTATTTTAGCTGATGATATGGGTCTTGGGAAGACTTTACAAGTTTTAACTACTATATTACATTTTAAAAATGAGGGATTCCTTAAAAGTAAGAAAGTATTAGTGGTTGCTCCAACAGCTATTCTTTTTAATTGGGAAAAAGAAATAAAACATTTCACACCAAGTTTAACTTATGATATTTTCCATGGAAAAAACCAATCTATAAATCCTGAGGTAGATATTACTATAAGCTCTTATGGAATGATTAGAAACAATCTTGAAAGTTTTAATGAAGTTGAATGGTTTATGGTAGTGGTAGATGAAGCACAAAACATTAAAAACCCTAATACCAAACAATCAAAAGCTATTAAAAAAATAAGATGTGAAAATAAAATAGCTTTAACAGGAACTCCTGTTGAAAATTGCTTAATTGACTATTGGAGTATATTTGATTTTACAAATAAGTCTTATTTAGATGGTGTAAAAAACTTTAAAGAAAATTATGTCAATCCTATTGAAAGAGAAAGGGATGAAATAATTTTAAATAGGTTTAAAGCTATAAGTTCTCCATTTATTTTAAGAAGAATGAAAACAGATAAAAAAATTATCAGTGATTTACCTGATAAAGTCGTTACTGATTGTTATTGTCCATTAAGTGAAATTCAGGTAGCTTTGTATAAAAGTACTATTGATAAAACATTAGAAAAAATTGAAGAAAGTGAAGGAATTCAAAGAAAAGGAATGGTTTTTAAATTAATCAATTCACTTAAACAAATCTGCAATCATCCATCTCATTTTACAGGTTCAGATGAATTTGGCATTGAAGAATCTGGAAAAATGAAGATGTTAATTGATATTTTAGGAAATATTTTAGAAAACAAAGAAAAAATTATAATATTCACACAATTTGTTAAAATGGGAGATATAATAGTAAAACTTCTAACAGACAAATTTAAAACTGAAATCATGTTCTATCATGGAAGTTTAACTCGTAAGATGAGAGACAAAATAATCGATGAATTTCAAAATAATGAAGATAAACAAATCCTCATAGTTTCTCTAAAAGCTGGAGGAACAGGACTAAATTTGACATCAGCTAATCATGTTGTTCACTTTGATTTATGGTGGAACCCAGCTGTTGAAAATCAAGCTACAGACAGGGTTTTTAGAATAGGTCAAGATAATAATGTTTTTGTATATAGATTCATATCAAATAAAACATTTGAAGAAAAAATAAACGAAATTTTGATTAGTAAAAAAGAATTAGCTGAAGTAACTGTAGGAACTGGTGAAAAATTCATAACTGAAATGTCAAATAAAGAACTTCAAGAGTTAATAAGTTTAATGTAATGGTTTATTAAGCTTATAAAAGAAGTATTGATTTAATTCAATAATAAATATATTATAATGTGGAATATTTTTTCAAATAGCTATACTATTCATTTTAAACTGTTTTTTTAATATTTTATAATATTTAGATAATTTTGATTATATAGTAGTTTGTAAAATTAATTTAATTTTATTTAATATATTATTGGAATATTTATAATTTTATTTAATATATTATTGGAATATTTATAATT
>WRMT01000008.1 GCA_009777005.1 Methanobrevibacter sp.
ATGAAAATAAAGTTTTTAAGTAATGATAATTTTTAAAATTATTATATTAATTTATTTTATTGATTTAAAGAATTAAAATTTATATTTTATTAATCATGGTAATATCCATTATTATTTTAAAAATTAAAAGAAATAAAAAATGATTTTTTAAAAATAAATTAATATTATTCTGATTATTAATTAAAATGTTTTCTTTAAAGACTATATTATTCTGATTATTAATTAAAATGTTTTCTTTAAAGACTATATTATTTTGAATTATTGAAATTTTACTTATAAATAAAGATTATTTTTTTATATTTTGTCCCTAGAATTATATCACTATGATTATTGGTAATGAAAAAACTAGTTTTGAAGCACTATATTTGTGATTCTACCCTCACATTCATTAATGTTCAATTAATTCAATAATTTTCTTTTGAATTTGATAATTCTAATTTTATATTAAGTGTCTGGTCAATTAAGTTTATTTCTTCTTTAATATAGTTCATAACAAAATCAATATATTTTTGTTTTTCTTTTATTATTTTAATTTCACTACTTATATTAAACTCTTTAAATGCATTTCTAGTATCTTGATTCTTTCCATGATGATTTTTTTCGTTATTAGGTAAACTATTAAAAAGTTCCATTATTCTGATGTCTTCTTTGTTAATTTGAGAATTAATTGCTAATAAGTATTTGTCTCCCTCTTTCAATGAACTTAATAATTCTGATTTTTTAGCTAGTAAGTTCGCACATGTCAAATAAAAAGGGTTTTCAATTTTTTTGCTTTCATTTTCTAAAACAAAATTTTTAATCTTTATCATTAAATCATTATCCATCAAATAACCTTCTTTATTAGGGATATTGTTTTCTTTAGTGATAGTTGATTGGGAGTGATAGGTATTACTAAGGTCATGTTCAGTTGAATCAAACTGGGACGTTTCTTTATTTTCAGTCTGTTTTTGTAGTTTTGTTTTTAAATCTTCTTTTCCTGTTTTTTCAGAGTCTTTAAAATTTTCTTTTATTTGATTAATGAAAAAATCCCCATATTTTTCCATTTTTACTTTACCAACACCTGAAACTTCTAAAAATTCATTTTCAGAACAAGGAAATTTTTTACACATATCTTTTAAAGTAGAATCATGGAAAACCATGAAAGGAGGAATTTTTTCTTCTCTTGCAAGCTTTAATCTGAGTTTTCTTAATTTTTCAAATAAAACATTGTCAATAGGATTATCTTGTGAAATTGAGGATTTATTTAATTTATTCAAACTTATGTCTTTATCTGGAGTTTGTTTTGTCTGATTTTCTACTTCATGAGTTTTTTCTTTACTTAGGGGTGCTTTTTCTTTAAATATGCTCAATTCATCCTTTGAAATCTTCATAGTTAGAGGTACTAAACCATTTAGAATATCTCCATAATTTTTCCATAGTTTAATTACAGGATACTTAGCACCGAAAATTCTTAGATATTTTTTATCAACTAAAAAATCCATGATTAAAGCTATTTCTTCTTTATTTTTATGATTTAATTTATTGAAAGAGGGGATTTTATCAAAAGAAAGATTTTTTATTTTTTTAGTATTACTCCCTTTTAAAACATCTACTACCATTCTCTTTCCAAAGCTTTTACCATTGGTTTCAAAATATTTTATAGCTGAAATAATGTGGTATGATTCATACTGAATATCTACTACTTCAAAATCACCAATACAATTATAACAATTCTTACAATAATTATTTCCAGAATCTCCAAAATAATTTAGCATGTACTGTCTACAACATCCTCTTGTTGTACAGTATTCTTGCATCTTATTTAATAAACCATAATTTTTCTTAATTACTTTTTCTTTTAATTTAGAATCTATATAATTTTCAGATTCAATTGTTTTTTCTATTAGAAATTTATTTATCACTACATCTTGATAAGAATATAGTAAAATACATTTAGCTGGTGAACCATCTCTTCCAGCTCTACCTGCTTCTTGATAATAATTTTCCAAATTTTTGGGCATGTTATAATGAATTACAAAGTTTACATTAGATTTATCTATGCCCATTCCAAAAGCATTAGTAGCTACCATAATCAATTTTTCATCTAAAATAAATGTTTCTTGATTATATTCACGTTCTGTTACATTTAAACCAGCGTGATAACGAGTTGCACTATATCCTTCATTAATTAATTTATTGCATACTTTTTCTACTGATTTACGAGTAGTACAATAAATAATGCCAGAATTTCCTTTTTCTAAGCTCAATATTTTAAGAAGTTCTGTGAATTTGTCCTTTGTTTTTCGAACTTCAAAATACAAATTTTTTCTATCATAACCAGTACTAACTACTGTATGATTTTTAAGACCAAGTTGTTCGACAATATCTTTTTCAACGTTTTCTGTAGCTGTTGCTGTAAAAGCAGATATGATGGGATTTCCTTTAATTTTAGATATGAAATTTTTGATTTTAAGATAAGAAGGTCGAAAATCATGACCCCATTGAGAAACACAATGTGCTTCATCAACAGCAACCATGCTTACATTATTTTCCTGAATAATCTCTAAAAAATCATCGGATTCTAATCTTTCAGGTGCAACATAAACAATTTTGTATTTACCTTCATTGATACCATTTATTACAGAATTATATTTGCTGTAAGATAGGGAAGAATTAATATAAGCAGAATCAATATCATTTGTTTTGAGAAGATTTACTTGATCTTTCATCAAAGAAATAAGTGGCGAAATAACAATTGTAAGACCTTCGAAAATAATCCCTGGTAATTGGTAACATATAGACTTTCCTGATCCAGTAGGCATTATACTCAAGACATTTTTACCAGATAAAATATTATTAATCAATTCTTCTTGACCTGGTAAAAACTCGTCATAACCAAAGTATTTCTTTAAAAGTGTTTTACTTTCTACATTATCCTTTGAATATTTTTTTAACTCTATAATACCACCTACTTCAAAATCAGATTCTTTCTCAATAAACTCCTGCCATTTATATTGATAAAAAAAATGTTTGTAAATGATTTATATTATTTTGTAAAATTATTTTTTTTTCATTGCCAATATAATTATTGGAATTTTTAAGATTTGTAATTTTACAAAATTAATTAATAAACAATTGTTATTTATTTTCTTTTATTAAAAATACTATAGAAACTTTTGAATAAATTTACACATACGGTATTCTAAAGATTTTGTGCAGAACCGAGATTTTTTTAAAAATAAATTTACAAAATATTATACATGGTTTAAATCATTAAAATTATTTAAATTAAATTCAAAAGAATTATATTAATTATTTAACTTGTATTATATAATAAAATTTTTAAAAATGATTATAAGGTATAATATTAATGTTAAATTCATTTTTAATAAATTATTTTATTCATTTACAATATACAAAATACATATCATTTTTTTTTAAAACCATTCAAAAACAATACAAAATAATTTTTAAGATTTAACCAATTGGCTTTACAGTAGCTAATTAATTTGTTATTTTGAAGGAATCAACTGATTTTTATAATGGGTTTCAAATAATTAGCTATTTTTAATATTTCTTCTGGTGAAGTAGCTATTGTTCTTTTCATTAAAAAAAAGTCTAATTTTTTATTTTGTGCCATGAATTCGTTTAAAAGTTGTCTTATTTCTTTTTTATCATAATATCCCAGAATATGTCTGGAATCAATTAAAGCATTTTTTATTTTTTTATTTTTATGTTGAAATAGTGCTTTACAAATAATGGAGTATTCTTTGCTAAGCCCATCAATAGCTATTTTTTTACTTGAAGAATTTTTTTCAATGTTATATTCCCTATTATACTCCTTATTTTTTTCATTACTAAATCCATTGTTTTTGTCATTGTTTAGATTATTTTCTATACTCTTGTTTTTTAATGGTGTTAATTTAACAATTGATGAGGTAACTTTTGGTTTTGGAATAAATGATTCAGGTGAAACACTATCTAAAAATTCAACATTTCCTTTAAAATGTAACATTGCCGAAAGCCTTGAATAATTTTTACTTCCAACTTTAGCTACCATTCGATCAGCAAATTCTTTTTGATACATTAAAATAGCTAAATCAAAATCATATTCTAAAAACTTAAAGGTTATTGGAGAAGATATTTGATAAGGTAAATTTGAAATAATCTTGTTGAAATAGGGAAAGTCTATTTTTAATGCATCTTTATTTATTAATTCTACATTTTCGATAGATTCTTCTTCTAATCTATGTTTTAAGATTTTAAAAATAGCTATATCTTGTTCAATAGCTACTACTTTTTTAACCTTTTTAGCTATTTCAAGAGTTAATGTTCCTATTCCAGGACCTATTTCTAAAACAACATCATCAAAGTTTAAATTTCCAAAATTAATAATTTTTTTTCTTTTAAAATCATCAATGAGATAATTTTGACCTAAATTTTTTTTTAATTGAATTTTATTATTTTGAAGTATTTTTTTCGTTTGCTTAGCTAAAGATAAATAGCCATTGTTTTCTTTTGATGTGGGGTATGAATAGCTATTGTTTTCTTTTGATGGATTGTATGTCTTTTTTTGGTAGGGTTTCAAAAGATCACTTCGAATAAAAAAAAGTAATGTATAGTGGATTGCAAAATTAATTTAATTTTATTAAATAAATTATTGGAATCTTAAAAATTTATAATTTTATTTAAATAAATTTATTTAATAAAATAATGATCAATATAATTTATTTTTATAAAAAATATTATTAAAAATATAAATATTAAAATTAAATCGATTATAAAAAATTATAGCATGTTTCAACATTTTTACATATTTTTAAAAGACCAATATTTTTTCAAAATTTAGATTTTCACGAAAATAAATTTACAAATCACTATAATCTCCATTAATAGCCATGGAAGAAATTTCAAGTTAGTTGTTGTGTTTATTTGTGTATATTAACTATTTTTTTTTTTTTTTAATGGTTCTAGTTGTGATTTTACTTTACGGTCTCCAAAGGCTACTGCTAAAAGTATTACATCATAATTTAAATATGGTTTATAATATTCATAGTCTTTTATTTGATTCATGGCTTCAGAAGTTAAATCGTTTAATGGTGTATTTAAACTGTATTTTAATTCACATACAATAACTAGATTATTTTTTTTAATTACAACATCCAGTGTTCTTTTAGAATGACTTACTTCTCCTATAGCGAAAAAACCTATTAAGTTAAGCATAGCTAAAAATAAGATGTGATAATTTGCTTCCCTAATCTCTTTTTTAATTTTACCATAAATTACTGAGGGAATAGTAGCTATTAAAGTATCTAATGCTTCTTGTAAAAGTTTATTGTCTAAAGTAGCTATAGCTTGGGAAATCTTTTTTTCCAAAGTGTTAATCTGATTTGGTTTTCCTCTAGAAATTTTTTTAATAATTGAAGTGAATAATGAAACATGCACTTCTCGGTTAGGAATAGCTAAATCATAAGATGGAAGCTCACCTACAATGATATTTTGACTTTTAACAGTTAAATAACCAGTTTGCAATAACAAAGCAGAAAAATCAATATTTTCCAAATCAAAACTTGGAAACCCTCCTTCAATAGCTATACTTTCCTTAAATAAGATATCAGCATCCAGAGGATTATTCTCAATAAAATCCATTAAAAGTGATGGTGTACCTGTTTCATACCAATAATTTTCAAAAATTCCTTTTTTAAATAATGATATAATAGAATGAGGGTTGTATAAACGATTTTCACCATCCCAAGAATAGCCATTATACCAATCTTTAATTAAAAACAATAACTTTTCACAACTAATGCTTTGATCTTTACTAAACTTTTCAATATATGCAGAATAGCAATTTTCTAATTCTTCTTGAGTGTAACCACAAATAGTTGAAAAATTAGAATCCATACTAATATCATATAGATTATTTAAACCTGAAAATATAGAAGTCTTAGAAAATTTAGAAACACCAGTTAAGAATATAAATCTCAAATATTCATCACTAGCTTTTAAAACTTTATAAAAATCACTTAAAACGTCTCGATTTTGCTTAGCTATTTCCATGTTTTTCATACAATCAATAATAGCCATGTCATATTCATCAACTAGAACCACGACTTTTTTACCAGTTTTTTCATATAATTTTTCAATTAATTCACTAAATTTTGGATTTAAAAACCTTTTCTTTAGGATAATATCATATTCCTCGGCAATCCCAATAATAACATCTTCAAGAGATAGTTTCAATGTTTCAGGACGTTCATGAGCAATTTTTCCAAAATCTAAATGGATTACAGGATGTTTTTCACTCCAATCCCATTTGTCGTAAATATAAAGACTTTTAAAAAGTTCTTTATTTCCGTTAAATAGTTCTTTTAAAGTACTGACTAGTAATGATTTTCCAAATCTTCTGGGTCTAGATAAAAAATAAGTTTTACCCTGGTTAATCATTTCATAGATAGTTTTTGTCTTATCTACATAGATATAATTGTCTTCAATTATTTCTGAGAAAGTTGATATCCCAAGAGCTAATTTTTTCATAAAAAAACATCCTAGTTATTTTTATATAATACTTGTTTATTTTTTAAATTATAAAAAGTTCTATGATATTTTTCTCAATTTTAAAATAACTAAAAAGAGGAAAGGAAAATTTAAAAAAAACCTATTTTAAATTTAAAATTATAGGTTATTACAGACTTCTTTCGTTAAAATCAGTATTCATTAATAAATAAAATTAGATTTTTGGAAAATTATTTGATAATTAATATAATTATTAATAATTAATATTTTTTATAAAAATAAAATAGGAAAAATGAGGATAAGAAAATTTTAGTATAAACTAATTAACTTTAAAGGTTAATTTTTAAAAATAAAATGAAAAAAATAAAATTCAATCTCTTCTATTTCTTTGATAGTTTCCTCTTCTTCGATGTCTATTATTTCTACTACGAGGAACATGGGTAAAAACACGATATTTATTCTTACCTCTTTTTTCTTTTGTAGTATCTAACTCTTGTCTTACTTTTTTTACAAGAATGTTAACAGGATCAGAGAGTAAGGGAACTCTTTTGTTAATATCTTCAAAGCTTTCAAAAGGTTTTTCTTTTCTTGCTTCTAGAATGCCCCACATATGTTTCTTACCAATCCCGGGTAAAAGTTCTAATTTGTGTAATCTAGTGTTTAATGATTCTGATTCATTGAAAAATTCCACAAATTTGTCTTCATGAGCTAATATTATCTCTTCAATAACATGATCCAGTTCTACTCTGCTTGTTGCAGTTAAATTTTCAAAATCAAGTTTTCCCTTTACTCTGTTAATTTTGTCTCTTTTCCCAGCACCAATATATACATTTTCATGTATTTCGATATCAACATTGTCTTTAGGAGTTAACTCTAACAAAGTAAAGTTTTCCGTACCAATAGCCTGAGCAATAGGTTTTCTTTTAAATGTAGACATATCTTCTTTAACATATCCTAAAGGCAGATAGTCTAATATCACAGCATTATCTTCCATTTAATCACAACATGGAGTACAGATTCGAACTGTTCACTTTTTATAATTTTCAACGATTTAATATTTATTATGTAATAAATATGCTTTATTTTTATCTATTATTATATATTATTATTAAATTACTAATACTTTTTTTAATTAATAAAAATAATAATAGATTCTTATATAGTCATGATAATAAAATTTTAAAATAATGATAATTTTTAAAATGATTATATTTTTTTAGTTTATTAATTTAAAGAAATATAATCTCTATTTTCTTAATAACAAAAATATTTAGTTTTATTTTTTAAATTAAAAGAATTAAGAATTGATTTTATTGAAATAATCTATTTTTTTTGTTAATCATTAATCTAAATATTTTCTTTCAAGACTATATCTAATATTTTTTTTTAATTAATAAAAATAATAATAAATCTTATATCTCATAATTCTTCGTCTCTATAATTGGATATTATCTCTAGGATTTTTTCCATATCTTCTTTTTTTAGAGGAACTCTTTCTTTAGCAAACATTAAACGTAAATCTGAAAGATCTTCAGGCATTAAATCAGCTATACGAACTGCATGTTTATGTTTAATTATTTCTTCGAGTTCTTTTATTAATTTTTCAGTATCTTCTAGAGGAATTTTACTAAACTTAGTAACATGATCTAGAGTTAGATTTTGTTCATAGTTAAGTTCATGATCGGTTGAAAAATTTTCAAGAATTTCTTTAACTTTAGCTAATGGAATTGGTTCATTCTCCAAAGTTTTTTTTCCAATCATAGGATCACTCTTGTATTTTCAAATGTTCTGGTCTAACAATAAGTTCTTTAGCTTTATTTCCATCGTTTAATGTGACAATGTATGCTCTACCTCTTTCTCCAATAACTTTAGCTGTTTTCCCATGAAATCTTGGGTGTGGTTGACCTTTTTGAAAACTTGGATCTATTATAATATGTACTAAGTCTTCATGATTAAACTTTTGAATTTTTTTAGTTATAGGATTATACCTACCTGGTCTATCCACACGTGTCATTTTATTTCTTGTTTTGCTTCTAAATCCTCTTGATCGTTTCATTTTATAACCTCTTTGGTAGTAATTAATTTTTTAATATTCTAATCTTTTATTAAAATGATATAGAATATATTAAGTTGTTAAAATTAAGACATTGAATAATAATATTCAAAGGCAATTTAAAATAGAAATTTAATGGTTAATTATCCTTTTGATTTTTTGTAAAGCTTTTATTTCAGTTTTTGTTCAAAATTGTTTTTTTATAGTTATATATAAAAATAATAAAATTTACTCTTATCTTAGATAATACTTATGTCTTATGTTATGAAGCTACTAATATATTTTGCCTTTTTATAATTTTATAATTTTATAATTTTTTTATTTTTTTTAAGAAATATTTTTCTTAAAATTATTTTTCACTACTAACTTCAATAACATCTAATTGTTTACATGTCGATTTCACTTTTAAAAGGTCACTTACACTAGGTTTAGTTCTATTATCATCACCCGAAATCAATTCTTTTATATAGAGACCACCTTGGGTTTTAATAATCATTTCAAAAGACTTTGAATCTATTAATTCTGTGCTTAATTCTTTAACTTCCTTTGTTCTTACTTTATCTGCTCTTCTGTGAGATACTCTCTTCGGAGTTCGCTGTTTAATAATATTTAATGATTGAAGTTTAGCTAATTCCTCTTTTGAAAATTCATCTTCACATTCTACTAATGCTTTATAAACTTTAAATGTATTTGGTGATGAAACTTTGATTTCTGCCTTTCTTTTCTTTTCAACAAATTTTAAGTTATGATACTCAGTTTTACCTTTACTATGTTCATTAACTTTTTTTGTAAGTTCATCTAAATTCAGGTGTCTTTTTTTAGGTTCTTTTATTTCTAAAACAAAAGGTCTGCCAGTTCCAAGCATTTTCACATCTATATCTTCTCTTCCTGCTCCATGAAACTTGCTTATCCAACCTTTTGCTTCTTTTAAAGCTATATCTGATATTAATTCTTCAACAGATTCTTCATACATTTTACCTGTGAAATTGCAATTTTCACATCCTTTTCCTTTACATTTTCTACATGGCCATTTAGTTTGTGGAATTCCTCGAATTAATTTAAGGTATCTTCCTTCTATAAACAGGGGATTAATTTGTATTCTTACTTTTACTTCATCAAAATAGCTATTTTCCAAGGAATCATTATCTTTTCCATTGCTTGATGTTGATTTTTTCAAATCAATCAGGATTACCACATCGGGGTTTTCAAAATTCACTTCTTTTTTTAAATATTTTTCTAAATACTCTCCAATATTTCTATTAATATCTTTTTTTATGCTTTCACATTCTTTTATTTCAATAGTTTCATTTATTTTTTCATCTTTTTCTAAAACATTTTTAGATATTTTGCAACCAATTAAAAAACTATCATATTCTAATTCTAAGTAATTTATCTTATCTTCGACCTTTTTAACAATGTATTCCATATACTCAGGAGTATTGATTTTAATTAAAAGGTTTTCACAAATTTCACAAGGATTACAATCTTTTTCATTTAAATCCTTATTAACTATGTTTAAATTGTTTCTTATTACTTCTCCTCTTTCTTCATTATTTGAAGCTTTTATAGAATCAGAAAACTTACGACCTAAACAATGGTTACATATATTGTCATTAGTAATTTTAATTAGCTTTTCAGCTTTTGTTTTAGTCTTTAAATCCATTTTACCTCATTTCCATAGCTATAGCTATTTTTTATAATTTTAAATTTTTTAATTAATAAAAATGATTTTAATAGAATAAAATATTATCTGTCATTAATTTGATTTTTCTGATTTTAAATATTCTTTTAAAATCGATGAAATTAATATATTTATTAAATTATTTTTAATTTTTAAATTTTGCAGAATCTTTGATAATTTAATTTTAAAAATCTTTGTTTTTCTAAAATAAATAATTATTAACATTTTTTTAACTTAATAATTTAATCATAGTTTTTTAATTATAATCTTATTAATTAATATTTACTAAATTTAATTATTAAATATTCTTTATAAAAATTAAGAAAATCAAAGATTTTCTAAATTAAAAAAAATTTTTTCAAGTAAAAAGTTTTTATTAAAAATCACAATTAAGAATAAAATAATTCTATAATTTATAAATGTCTAATAAATTGTAAAAACAAATTGTACTTTAATCATAGAGTGTTTTTAGAATCATAGTGTTTTTGACAAGTATATCTGTAGGTAATCTAAAATTCCTCTCTTTCTTAAAAGATAAATAATAGAGTTTGAAGTGTATTTTTTTATCATAGAAACAAACAATAGAGCTTAGAGTACATTTTTTTTTTACAGAAACAAATAATAGAGCTTAAATAGGGTTTAAAGCACATTTTTTTCTAGATAATCAAGTAATATCTCACTTACAACTTCATCAAAGATAAAAGGCATATATACTTTTCTCAAATCAGTATAAATCTGTGCAATTCTTTCTGCTTCTTTTAAAGTTAGTGTTTGTTTGTTTACATAATATTGACTAGCTATAGCGGTTAAATCATAGAATATTTTGTTTATATCTTCTTTGTCTGGAGGATTAATATTATTTATTCTTCTTTGAGCTATCTTAAAGTTTTTACGTAATGATAGAGCAAGAAATGCACTTGCAATGTCATCTGAAATATCACTTAAATGAGAATTATCTTGTTCTGTTTTAATTAGGGTTCCTGATTTATCAAAACAGTCCCATTTAAAAATGAGAAAACCTAGTTCAAATTTTTTGGCAACGATTTTGGCAGTATTTTTTGGAGGTTCAGGATTAAACATCTTGGAAAAATTATTGTATATTGTCAAAGATTTACACAGACCTTTTTCCCATCTTCCTTCTTGCCATAATGTTCCATCAGAGTTATAAGCCTTGAAATCAACAGTATCTCCTTCTTCTCCTTGGTAAAAAGCAGTTTCTTTTAGAGTACCATCTTCATACCACTGTGAAAACTCCCCTACATAAACATCATATGCATTACGATGATCAATATTCCAAACACTATCCTTTAAATCATAGACTGCCTCTTTTGGCACACTGGTTGGACGTTTTGGAGTTTTTTTATCCATATCTTCCACAGGAAGAGACTCTTTCTTTTTCGATATAATTACTCTTAGGAGATCATCTGGAAAATAATCAATTCTTTCAAAGTTGGCAAGAAGTTCATCCCATAGACCGATTACTTCTTTATTCTTTATGAAATCTCCCTGACTTTTCCAGTAACTAGCATACCCATCTTCTTCTATCCAAGGAAAGTAAATATTAAGGGATTCAATTCCTTCCAAACTATTCATTTTCAGTCCTCGCAAGTCAAGATATTCTAATGAAGAAGATTCACTGTTTTGTAAGGGTGAAAAATCTTTAACTTCTGTGTAGCTAATGTCAAGATGATCTAACTTATTTAAATTTGTTAAAACTGAAATATCGGAAACTTTTGCTGATTTTATATTCAAACGGCTAAGTTTAGTGCAGTTTTTCAAAGGGGATAAATCTACAATATTAGTTCTATTTAATTCTAAAAGCTTAATATCTCTCATATTGGCAATAGCTTCAATATTTTTTACAGGATTATCATTTAAATTGAGGTAGTACATATCATTACAAGAAGATAAGGGCGATATATCTGTGATATCATTATTACTTAAATCAATATTGTAGACATTAGCTAAACTTAGAAAAATAGAGATATCAGAAATTTTGTTGTTTTTCAACCGTAAAAATGATAGATTTAAAGAGTTTTTCAGGGAAGAAATATCACTCACTGCATTATTTTCACATTCCAAGTTTTTCAAGGATTTTAAATCCTCTAAAGGTGAAATGTCTGAGACTCCGAGATTGGATATATCCAACTGATTTAACTTGACTAAATTTCTTATAAATGAGATGTTACTTATCCCTGTATTTACAGGTCTTCTATCATACCATTTATCATCAGAACTACATATTCCAGTATAGTATAATCTGAAATTTTCACACAATGAAAGATGGAGTTTTTCAAGATTTATCAATTTCCCAATTATTTCTGGATGATCAAGATCACATTCTATAATGACAAGTTGAGTTAATCCTGTTAATTTGCTCAATGGGGTTAAATCAATTTTCCCACTGTCTTGAATAGTTAATTTCTTTAATTTTCCTAGTGTGGAGATGCCCATTATATCTGGAACTTTTGAGTCTGAAATATAAAGTGATTCAAGATTAGCTATCTTTTCTAGAAAGTCTAGATTACTAAGTTCTTCAAGTTTTAGTGACTTGAGAAGTGGGGAGTGAGGAATTTCATCATATTTGTTTTCTTTGATTAGTTCATGTAAGACTCTTTCTTGCTCATATTTTTTCTTAGCCTTTTTTTTCCTTTGCTCAATCAATTTTTTTTCTTCTAGGGAAAGTCCGTAAATATCTTCATCTTCAAATTCCCATTTAATTCCTCCTTCACCCCAGTCTCTGAGTGCAAAGTAAGCTATTGTCCAGAAAAAGTTCATCAAGGTACGAAAATCATATTTATCATCTAACATTTCTGGGTGAGTCCCTGGAATACAGTTATTATTAGTCAACTTCTTGATTTTATGAGTCCAATCACCACAGCAGTATACAACTGGGTTACTCAGATGAAGGTCATTCAATGAAATTGTATAAATATCAACAATTTCTGTTTCACTTGAAAAGAAAAGAAATTCTTTTTCATTGTCCTTATACAGACTAAGTTCTGTTGGAGGGTGAATATCTATACCTATCATCCCACATGGATCTTCAATTTCACCAATTTTTTCGTAGTACTCAATTAAAGCATCTGGCAATGATCCAAACTTATTAATAGCTTTTTCGATGTCTTCTTTTGAATATGGTCTTAATTTAAAACCTTCCTCTATCCACATCTTTTTTAAATCATCAATTGTATGTTTCATATTAACTCCATTTCAGGGTTTTCCACTTAATCTTTCTTCAAATTGTTTTCTGTATAATCTCCAAACTTCACACTTTTTTTTTAAGATATTATTCTAGAAAAAAAGTTTAAATAATGATAATTTTTTAAATCATTAACTCCATTTATTTTATTAATTAAAAGAATAAAATTTAATATTTCCTTAATAATAAAAATATTCTTTTTTATTTAAAAAATTAAAAGAATAAAATTTAATATTTCCTTAATAATGGAAACATTCTTTTTTATTTAAAAAATTAAAAGAAGTAACAATTTATTCTTTAAAAATAAACTATTGCTTAATTAATCATTAATTAAAATATTTTTTTATCACGACTTTAATTAAAATTAAGAATAGAATAATTCTAAAATTTAATAAGTATCTATTATAAAAGAGAAAAATCAGCTGTACATTAATTTATCGTGTTTCAATAGTGTTTATTCTATTTTGACAATTGAAATTAATTAACAATACCATAAAAACTAATACTCTTGGAATATCACAGTAATAATTGTTGAAATAAGGTACTGTCAAATTGCATAGGTTTCAAGTATTGAATTTTTGAAAAATGATCATGAATTGCATCTAAATTAGATTGGACTGACTTTCAAAAATCAAACAGTTGATTTGGATAATTGAAAAATAAGCTACAAATCTTTGCTTTAAGAAGAGGGTTCTGATTTATAAACTATCCATTGAAAGATTAGCTAAACAAGTTCAACTATCATCATCTTCAAATTTCCATTTAATTTCTTTTTCGATTTTATCACTAACTGTAAAGTAAGCTATAGTCCAGAAAAAGTTCATCATGGTACGAAGGTCCAATTCTTCATCTAGCATTTCTGGATGAGTCCCTGAAATCCACATATCATCAGTCGAATCACTAGCTGGATAAGTTGAATCACCACAGCAATATACAACGGGATTTTTTTGATCAATGTCTTTTAATGAAATTGCAAAGATATCAACACTTTGCATTTCACTTGAAAACCAAAGAAATTCTTTTTCATTGTCTGTATCTATACTAAGGTCTGTTGGGGCGTGAATATGCATTCCATGCTCGGTATACTGGTTTTCAATCTCACCAATTTTTTCGTAGTACTCAATTAAAACATCTGGCAATGTTCCAAAAGTATTAATAGCTTTTTCGATGTCTTCTTTGGAATATGGGCTTAATTTATAACCTGCCTTCATCCAAATCTTTTTTAAATCATCAATGGTATGTTTCATAGCTAAACTCTCCCTTCTTTTCTTTATTTTTCTTTATTTATTTTTTTCTCCTTTTTCGCTTTCTTTCTCTTTTTTCTCTCTCTCTCTCTCTCTCTTTCTCTCTCTATACCTTTCTTTTTATCAATCGTGCTGTCTTTTTCACAGATTATCAATCAATAAGTCTTTAAATCATGTTTCTAAATCTAGTTTCAAAGACTTCCTTATCCTTTAACTATTTTCTCCACAGTGGCTTTGTTTTTGGTCATGTTGATGTAGGTTATCTCATAAATTGACCCATAAGTCTACCCATTGAACCTCCACCCATTCCTCTCTTTCCAATTCCTTTCATAGCTTTTTTGGTACTGTTGAAATATTTTAAAAGTTCTTTAACCTCTTCGTTTTTGACTCCAGAACCTTTAGCTATTCTTATTATTCTGGATTGTTTAATGATTTTTGGATCTTCCATTTCCTGATCATTCATAGAGTTCATAATTATTTTATATTTATTAATTTTATCTTCAGTCATTTGGGATGCTTCTTTTGGTATTTTACCGCCAAGACCTGGAATCATATTCATTATTTGTTTCATTGGTCCCATTTTGCCCATCATATCAAACTGGTTTTTCATATCTTTAATTGTAAATTTACCACTTAGCATTGCATTCATGGTTTCAACAGCTACATCCTCGTTTACAACTTCTTCAGCTTTTTCAATGAGACTTTGAATATCTCCCATACCTAAGAGTCTTGATATAAATCTTGCAGGATCAAAAACTTCAAAATCATCAACTCTTTCTCCAGTACCAATAAATTTAATTGGAGCACCAATTTCAGCTACAGCTGATAAAGCTCCTCCTCCTTTAGCTGATCCATCAAGTTTTGAAATGATTATTGATCCTACATCAGTAGATTCATTAAAAGCTTTTGCTTGTTCTTGAGCTTGCTGACCAATAGTACCATCAATTACTAAAATAGCTTCACTAGGTTCAATAACTTGGGATAAATTTTTCATTTCATCTAAAAGATCTGTTTCATCTTTATGCCTACCAGCAGTATCGAATATTATAATTTTTTGATTTTTAAATTTTTCAAGTCCTTTTTTAGCTAAATCAACTGCATCTTTGTTATCAGGATCACCATATAATGATATATGGGTTTCTTCAGTTAGCTGTTTTAATTGCTCATATGCTGCAGGTCTCCATGTATCAGTACAAACAACAGCTGGAGAAAATCCTTTTTTTTGCAAAAATCTACAAAGTTTTCCTATTGTGGTTGTTTTACCACTACCTTGCAAACCTAAAAAAAGGATTTTATAAGGTTTAGTATTTATTTCAAGTTCATGGGCTTTTTCACCTAATAAATTAACCATTTCTTCATAAACAATGGTTATAACATGTTCTCTAGGAGTTATTCCTTTAGGAGGAGTTTCATTTAATGCCCGATCTTCAATTTTTTTCGATAATTTTAAAACTAGCTGTATGTTTACATCTGACTGGATTAAAGCTCTTTGAATATCTTTAACAACTTCTTTAATAGTTTTTTCATCTATTACACTCAAACCTGCTAATTTCTTCATAGTGTTTGTAAGACTTTTTCCTAGTTTTCCTAACATACTTTAAACCCCTATGTTTTTAATAAAAAATTCTATTAGCTTTCATCTGATTTTTTTCATTTAAAATTAATATGAAAACATTATTATTAAAATAGAATTAAATTATTTATTTGATTTTGTTTATGTTGTTAATTAATTATTAAAATGGAATTAAATTATTATATTTGATTTTGTTTATTAATTATTAATTTTGTAAATTAATAATAAAATAAATATAAAAGAATAAATTATATAAGAATTATATATTATAAATCAGTTATCAAATTAATAAATTTAAAAATAATGAAATTTTATTAATTTTTTATCTATATTTATATGATTTTGTAGTTCATAAATAAGGAATTTTTATTTATATGATTTTGTAGTTCATAAATAAGGAATGAATTTTTATGAATGATTTGTCTTTATTTTATTTATAGTCTGAAAATAAAGTTTTTAAGTAGTGATAATTTTTAAATTTATTATATTCTTTTATTTCATCAATTTAAAGAATTATAATTAATATTCTTATCTTTTAATCAATTTAAAGAATTTAATATTTATAAAATATATTTTTTCTTTCAAGACTATACTATATTAATTCACAAATTTTATTTTGATTATTGTTTAATAAATAAGTAATGATTTAAAATTATCTATTATTTATTTTTTAATTATATTATTAACTTTTTATAATCCGATTTTAAGTTTTTATTTATCAGCTGTGATAATAATGTTAGAAGAATTGTTAAAAACATTGAAAAAATCTCCAATTGTTAAAAAAGGAGATTATAATTATTTTGTTCATCCTGTAACTGATGGTATTCCAGAAATGAAACCAGAAATTTTAAAAGAAATAGTAGCTATTTTAAAAGAAAAAGTTGATTTAAATGTGGATAAAATAGTTTGTGTTGAAGCTATGGGGATTCATTTAGCTACAGCTTTGTCATTAGGAACCAATATACCTTTTGTGGTAATTAGAAAAAGGGAGTATGGTCTTGAGGGGGAAGTTTCTGTATTTCAAAAAACAGGATATAGTGAGGACAACTTATATATAAACTCTATTAATGCAGGTGAAAAAATACTTTTAATAGATGATGTTGTTAGCACTGGTGGAACAATGATAGCTACACTCAAGGCACTTAAAAATATGAATGTTAATATCACTGAAGCAATAGCTATTGTTGAAAAAGGTCAAGGCAAGGAAATTGTTGAAAAAGAAACTGGAATTCCTATTTTAACTCTTGTTAAGTTGGATGTTGTTGATGGTAAAGTTCGTATTGAGTCAACTATTGAAGATAGCTAATTTAAGGTTTTTTATTAATTTTTTGTTAATTGTTTGAAGATAGTTACTTTATAGGGCTTTTCATTAATTTTTTGAGTTAATTTTTTGAAGATAGTTACTTTATAGGGTTTTTCATTAATTGATCAATTGTTGGAATATAGTTAATTCATGAGGTATTAAATAAATGTCATTGTATGATATGGGTTTTAAAAGAGTTATTAAAAAAATTGAATCTATAAATGCTAAAAATGTGGGATTGCAGTTTCCAGAAGGTCTTAAAACTCAGGCTGTAGCTATAGCTAATGAAATCCAAAAATCAGCTAATGTTAATGTCATAATTTCGGGAGATCCTTGTTTTGGGGCTTGTGATGTTTCAGATTCTAAAATGAAGGGGTTGGTTGATTTAGTTGTTCACTATGGACATACTCCTCTTCCAATAAAATATGACATTCCAGTATTATTTATTGAAAGCTATTCTAAGGTAAAGGTTGAAAAATCATTAAATGAATCTTTAGAACTTTTGAAAAATTATTCTAAAATAGCATTAGCTACTACTACTCAACATTTACATCTTTTAGATGAAATTAAAGATTATTTAGAAGATAATGGAAAAGAAATAGTTTTTGGTTCATCTAAAAGCACAAGAAAAGGACAAGTTTTAGGTTGTAATTTTTCATCTATAAAAAATTTAGATGCTGAAGCATACCTTTTTATTGGAAGTGGAAATTTCCACCCTTTGGGAATTCGTCTTTTTACAAAATCTACAGTTGTAATAGCTGATCCATATGCAGGAGAAGGAAGAAACATAGGTGAATTTGCAGATAAAATCCTTAATATAAGATTTGCCAGAATAACAAAATCAGAAGAAGTTAAAAAATGGGGGATATTGATTTCTTCTAAAGAAGGTCAATTTAGAATAGAATTAGCTAAAGAAATCAAAAAAATCTTAGAAGATGAAGGAATGGAGGGGTTTTTGATATTAATGGAGAATATAAGTCCAGAATCTCTTATGCCTTACATGGAATTAGAAGGATTTGTTGTTACAGCTTGTCCAAGAATAGCTATTGATGATTCTCAAATGTATAAAAAACCGATTATAACTCCTCAAGAGCTTGAAATTGTTTTAAATAAAAGAAAATGGGAAGATTACCAATTAGATGAAATTTTATTTCATGAAAATAAGAAATACTAACTTCAATACTTGATGTGCAATATTTATGGTCAAAAAAATCTGATTATATGGATTGCAAAGCTTCAATAAATGAGAAATAAACTACACAAAAAACATAAAAACAGCTAATATTTATTATACTCAAGTACACAAATAAGCATGAAAAACAAAACAAAACAAAAATGACACAAAGGTAGTCACATAGAAACTTTTCCTCAATCTATGAGGTTGTATCACAATTATTTTTGTCCTATTACTATATAAATAAAAATTAATAATTTTTAAAAAAATTTGAATATACAATATTTTTGGTAAGTTGTAGACTATCTTTATTCCCCTAAAGTTGATGATATGTTTCATTCATTAATAAAAGTTGTTCCTATATTTTAAAATCCCAACCTACAATAATTATATTATTTTTCATAATTAATACACTTTAAATAATAGTTAAGATATACATTAATTCAATGGTAAGTTGTAGGCTAGAGTTAATTTATCTAACTCTTGTTCCTATTTTTTTTTAACTATAACATTATCACATTGTTATATTAAAACTTTAAAAAATAGCTAAAAATTATAATAATTTATGTTTATCTAAAATTTCATCCACATCTTCAAGGAATTTATCAATTGCAAATCTTATAAGGGCAGATTTAGAAATATAAGTGTCATGTTTGTTTTTTAAATCTTGAAAAATAGCATTTATTTTATCATTCTGATCTTTTCGTATTTCATGACCTACTTCAATAAAATCAGATTCTTTCAAAAGATTTATTAAGATCTTTAATAAAACATACTATTTTATCATTTACATCTGGTTTTAATTTAAAAGTCATTCCGAGATATTCGGTCATAAAAAACTCCTCTCTGTTCCATTAATATTTATTCTCCCTTCTATTTAAATTTTTTTCTAAATTATCGATTGGAATACAGTACTTTATCTTTAACTCTCTCACGCCTCTCTAATAAGTCATCAAATCCACATTTTCAAGAAAATCATCAATTGCAAAACATATTATTTGAATTTTCGACCGGACAGCATGCTCATTTGAAAGTTCTGCACAAGTATTTTGTTATTTTGTCTTTTTGATCTTTCTTCAACCTAAAATAAAATGAGCGAGTTCAGAGTTCTTATTATCTTTTTTAAGAAAATAAAAAATTATTTCCTCATCATCATTGTTGTTTTTAAAAATTCAGTAACTGCCGATTGTAGAATCAAAGTTTTGATAATGTAAAGATTTGAGTTTCAATTATCTTTTCTAATTTTTCGTTTTGCTCATCTATTATTAAAAATTGAAAATAACTTTCTCTAGTTTTTCTTAAAAGGGAGAAATAATCCTTTATAAACTTTTGATCTTCAAAAAATCAAAAATACACGCTATTCACATGGTTTTGTATAAAAATCAGCATAATGGATTTATTATTCCGTAATCAGGGTGTCTGAAATATGTGAAAAAGTGAAGAGAGTATATTGATTATTTAACATGTTTTGAGGTGGATAAGTATTGATTTTCTAAAAGTACAAATGAATTTATTCTTAATTTTAAAAAATAATGAATAAAATGCATGAATAATGATTTAAATCATTTTTCATAAAGTCAATTTTTAGCTAATTTTAACTATATGGATTTTTATTCATTATTAAAATTAAATCTTTAAATCTTAAAATTTTATTTTAAAAGACTATACAAATTGTACTTTTATAAAACAACTATCCAATGAACTCAAAACATGGTAAATAATACCTCATACATCTCTAATTTTTTACAATTTTCAGACACCCTGTTAAAACTATAGTGGTTTGCAAAATTAATTTAATTTTATTTAATAAATTATTGGAATCTTTAAAATATATAATTTTATTTAAATTAATTTATTTAATAAAATAAGGATAAATATATTTTATTTTTATAAAAAATATTATTAAAAATATAAATTTTAAAATTAAATAGATTATAAGAAATTATAGCATGTTTCAATATTTTTACAGATTTTTTTAAAGACATATATTTTCCAAAAAATTTGTTCAAAATTTGGATTTTTATGAAAATAAATTTACAAACCAATATAATTGGATAAAAGTTATTTAACCTTTATTTTCTTTCATCAATAAATTTAGGAACTGCTTCTTTAAAGGGATCAAAAGTTTCTGGATTTTTTACCTCAACACATTTCATACTAACCTTAGAATGAAGTGAACTTGGAAGTCTGAGGATTCTTTTAAGATCTATTGAAACTTTAGCATCAACTGTGGTTAAATTCACTCTTGCCATTGCATTTAGTAAGTTTTTATATCTTATTGGACCAATTTGTCCTTGAAATGATCCCCACTGATTATCGTTTAAAAAATAGCTATTTTTAATTGTATCTTTCATTAGCTTGGGATTTATTCCTTCAATTTTTTCTTGACCTGTTAAATGTGAAATATTTCTTTTTACTCTTTTATTGAAAAGCTTAGTATAACCTAATGAAATTGAGTTTTTTGGAACATTAGCTCCTGTAACATATTTTACAAGTTCTCCTCGAAGTTCACTACTTGTTTCCATAATAGCTTCATCTAAAATCCTAATATGATAACCTCTTCCTGAGTAAACTATATGGATATTTGAAAGACCTAAATCTGACTCTAATGAATCAACTAATTCTTGAACAAACTCTAAAGCTTCATTTAAACATATTTCACAAACATCCCCACAATTACATGATCTAATTGGCATATCTTTAGCATCTACATCAAAGACAAACTCGGATTTAAGCCAATCTTCTCTTCTTCTTGGATTATTATAAAAAGCTACTGAAATATAAGCTGCAAATGGAGATTTATATTTCATAAATCGTTTAAGAATATTTTTTGATTTAAAGGTTTTATATCTATCATTAGGTCCTTTTCCATAATGATCAAACCCAAATTCTCTTCTTTGTATTTCTTCAACTATGAATTCAGGGAGATCTTTTTCTGACCATTCTTCACGATAATATTGCCTTCTTTCTTTTATTGTAGCTTGAGTGAAAATAAAATCACCATTAAACATTCTCAATATATGTTTTTATTTGAATTAATTGATTAGGATTATTAAACTAAATACTTATTTTATTCTTATAAACTAAAAATTAATCAAGATTATTAAACTAAATATTTATTTATTCTTCTAAACTAAAAATTAATCAAGATATTAAA
>WRMT01000009.1 GCA_009777005.1 Methanobrevibacter sp.
TATTATAAATATAAATGAGTATAATTAATTATTTTTGATACTAATAAAAATAAGATTAATAAAAATGAAATAAATAAAAAAACCTGTGCAAAAGAAATTAATAAAAATATTATATAGTCGCACACCAAATTTTTGGCACAAGAATTATTAATTTATATATAAATAATGAGAAAATTTAGTGCCAAAAATTAAGTTTCGTAGTATAATTTTATAAATGATATTTTAGTAAAAATTAAAGTCTCTCATTAAAACAGTTGAAATATCAAAAACGGTTTGAATCACACAGATTATGAAGGTAGTCAGATATTTGAAACCAAATTTCTCAATATTTATCCCATGGGGTCTTGATTTCGACTCCTTTTTTTAAGTAAAAGTGATTTCGATCCATAAAAAACAGAGTAATGAATGATTTATAGTAATATTGTAATAGTCATTTTTAAAATTGAATTCAACCATTTAAAGCATCATAACCTTTCTAAATAGAGTAATTATTTCATCCAATGACAATGCCCTCCTTATTAACTGTTGAAAAGTAAGAAAAATCTTTATATTTTTTGTAATAATCAAAGGGGATTGTTTTAAGAAATATATTCCATGTGTATATACAATGTCCATGACCTTAGTATAAACATCATCTTTAATTTCAAATTTATCATTCTTTTTTTTAGTGATAATGAGTATATCTATATCTGAATCTGTTGTATCTTCACCCCTAGCTACAGAACCAAATAATATGATTTTTTCAATTCAAGGTGATTTATGATGGCAAAATCAATAGCTAATTGTTTTTTATCTAAGATATACTCATTCCTATTTAAACCTTTTAATAATAATTATAACTTTATTATTTAATATGATTAATCTTATCAACTAGAAATCAATCATTTAACACTTGATTCATTTAAATTTTCAATAAAGAACATACTTTTTTAGAATATAGCTATACAACATATTACTTAAAAAATTTTGTTTAATAATTTTATTAAGGAAATGATATAAATAATTATTGGAAAAATGTTTAATTATATATAAAATTTATTTAAAAAGATATTTTTATAAATAAAAACTTCATTTAAAAAAATAAAAAAAAACTTCGTTTTTAAACTTTGAAAAATCTTTGATTATTCAATGTTAGAAAAACTTCAATTTTCTAAACTTATAAAAATAAAAAATTTTATAAATAAAAAAGATTTCAAAATATTTTCAACATGAAAATTATATTACATTGAGAGAAATAATGTGATGGAAAAAACTGAAATATTTCACACATCATAAGGACTAAAAATAATGAATAATAATTTTACTCTTTTTAAAATAAAAATAAATTTATTATATCATTTGAAAAAATGATAAGCTTAGCTTTCTTAGAAAATTAGCAAGATTAGCTAATAAACATCTTAGGAAAATATTTGCTAAAAGAAATAGCTAGGTAAAAAAAGACTAATCCATCAAAAAAAGGCAGTACAATATCCCATATAACCATGCAAAAATAAAAATAGCTATTTGAATAATCCCTTCATTTTTTAAAACAATTTATATCACTAAATTTTTATAGTTGAAGAAGTAGCCATAACGAAAAATAGATAAAAAATAACTTAAGGGATATATGTTGAAATTAAAAAATAATAATTTTAATAGTATTTCACATAGTTTTAAATGAAATTAAATTTACTTTATGAAAATCAAGTCAGTTTCACTTCAAACAAGCCAAATAAATAATATCATTTTTTTTCCATGAAAATCAAAGTTTATTAAGTATTAAATATATTTCTTTTATCCTATATAAAGGTATGTCTTGAATCAAACAAAAACATTTATATCGAAATGTAGACATAATATTATCGTGGAAAAATTTTTTCCATAGAGATACTAGTAAAAATTATAGTGTACTGGAGAATGTTTAAAAATAAATGTTTAATCAAATCTTTAAAATTGAAAAAATTGAAAATAATTTTTGATTATTTTCATTATTTTTAATAAAAAAACAGACACTATAAAACTATTAATTCTAGAAACTAAAGCTACAGAACTATTAAAAACAAATAATAAATAGTTAATATTCATTAAACATTTAAAACAAGTAAGAGGGGCTGCAACTAAAAAAAACATGTCACGCACAACAGTATTCTTAATATACAACCCCATTTTATTATATGATAATAGGTATTATTTATATTTTTTATTATATGATATCAAATTCAAAAGATCATTCATTAATCAAAGAACCTCTATTTTTTTAAATATTTCCACAACTGAAAGTTTAAAACAGAATAAAAGATTAGATAATTCTAAAATTTTATCTCTGAATCAACTTTCAGTGTTTTAATCAATTTTTGCGTCTAAAGACGGGAAAATTAAGGAGATTAAATATGAATAATGTGAAAAAACTATTATTGTATAGTTTCCTAGTGATAGGATTACTTTCAATAATAAGTAGTGCCTCAGCAGCCAATGTTGTTGACACTATGAATAATGCAGAAATTCAAAATGTTATTGATACTACTAATGATACTACAGTTTTCTTTACTCCTGGTACTTATCAGGATATTAGTTTAACTATTAATAAAACTTTGAATTTGCAGGGAAATGGATCCACACTTAATTTTAATAGTGGTACTCCAATAGTTTTAAATGTAATTAGCACCACCAACGTGGTAATAAACAATTTCACAATAAATAGTGGAAGAGCCATTGTTGTTAATAGTACTAATAACATTAATATAACCAACAATGTTATTAACATGGGAACTGATAATGACGCTATAAGTCTCACAAGTGTTAATACTGCATTAATACAAAACAATGAGCTTAATGGAAATGCATTTATTATTCAGGCTCGTGATGGAATAGGTATCGTGAACTCCTCTGATGTCACCATCTCTAACAATGATATTTTTTCCTTCTACCGCAATGGAATTTCTCTTGCGGCAGGATTCATGGGAGTAAATAGTGCCACTTCCAATATAGTTATTAATGATAATATTATTTACAATATTGGACCAGGACCAGAAGAAGAAGGGCAAGGTATATTCTTTGGTGGTGGAGTCACTGGAGTAACTATATCAAATAATTATATATGTAATGTAAGTGGCAATGGGATTAACATTGCTCGCTCTACTGTTGATATTTTAATAGATAATAATACCATAATTGACTGTATAGTTGGTGTACGTGTTGAAGAAGGCAACACCTTCCACAATGCATCATCACCAACTGTAATAGAAAATGTTACAATAACCAACAATTTCTTTTATGGAAATGTTGTTGCTATTCTATTAGTTAATGTGGTTAATTCAACTGGTAGTTTCTCTATTAGTAATAATAATTTTGTGAATAATGTTAATAACATTACAAATATCACAGTCCCTCTTGAAGAAACAAGTGCAGAGGTTAATAACCTTTGGTCTGTAATTAAAAACTTTGTTAGTAAAATAATTTCATTTTTATGGAAATTATTTAAATAAAAATAGTTTTCATGAATTATTATTAATTTACTTTTTTCTTTTTTTTTACAAATCGAGTAAGTGACATGATTTAAAAAATGAAAAATTAAATAATTTTGAAAAAAGGTTATTTAATTCCTATTTTTAAAAAATAATTAATTTTAAACTATACAATAATCATGATAAGCCCTCAATTTGTAACATTTCAATAAAATCAAAAAAAGGTGTTAAATTGAGAACGATAAGCATTAAAATTGTCTTATTTATGTGTTTTTTATTGTTTTTGTCATGTCTTAGTACTGTTAGTGCTAAAGATTTTACTCAAACAACTACCTCGAAAGATGTGCAAGATTTCATTGATAATACTACTACTCAAGACAATATTGTTAATTTACAAACAGGAAACTATTCTTTGAAAGAATTGAATATAAATCGTAATTTAACTATACGAGCATCAAATGATAGTGCAATTGTTAATATTAAAGGTGATGGTACGAGTACTTTATTTAATGTTAAAAGTCAAGGAGTTATTATTCAAAATTTGAATATTATAGATTTTGGTGTAGCAATTAATTCAAGTTCTGATAAATTGACTGTTAAAAACAATAAAATAACACATACTCATATTATGAATAATACCACAGGAGTGATAATAACTAATAGTGATAATGTGATAGAAAACAATCTGATTAACACAACAAAGGATTCTATTGTTTTAAATATTGGATCATTCTCTAATAATATAAGTACTAATATTATCAAAAACAACACAATAATCTCATGGCAAACATATGCCATATATTCTAATACAACTGGAAACATAGAAAACTTATATATTGAAGATAACTATTTAAAAAGTACTGGCTATACTGTTATTTTCATAACTTGTGAAAACATTACAAACTTCGATTTTAAAAACAATATTGTTCGTTCAGAAAGTGAAGATTCCTCTAAAACCATAATTGATATAAAATTCCAATACAATGTAGAAAACATGGAAATAATCAATAATGATATTCATTCTAACTGGACAGTAACTGGCATAACAATAACTACAAGTAACCTTTCAATAATCTCTAACATGAAAAACATAAATATCAAAGATAACATTATTTATGCTGCTTCAGGTTCAATAGTTTTATCTCCAACTGGAACAATAGAAAATATTAATTTGACTAACAATACTCTTACAAAGACTCATAGTGATAGAAATTACCTTGTTACTATCCATGGAGAATATATTTCAAATTTCAATATTATTGGAAACGATTTAAAAGGATCTACTATTTTTTTCACTGTTGCAAAAGGAAATTTTACAGTAGAAAACAACAAGTTCTTAGAGGAATATGGTGTTTTAAGATATGGTATAGAAGGAACTATAGATAATGATATTATTACAAATATTTTAATAAACAATAATACAGGAACTTTTCCAAGTGATAGTTTTTATTGTGGATTTCTAAATATTACTATAAATGGCGATTTAAATAATCTCATAATTACCAATAATAATATTACTGGAGTTTTTGGACGTATTTCTGCAAACAATGGATTAATAAATAGAATATTCGTGATAAACAATACTGGCGAATCTCTACTTTTAAATATATATTCAAATGCTACCGATATTCAAATTTCTAACAACATATTAAAATTTTTGGAATATATTGGAGGAACTTTGGATAATGCAGAAGTTTACATAACAAACAATACCTTATTGGATGGATTCTACTCAGGGTCACGTTTTTATGAAGGAATTAGGTTTTCTGTATCTGAAATGAATAATTCAAAACTTTTCATAATAAACAACTCATTAAATGGCAATATAAATGTATCTGGAATTACAATAGATAATTCAGAAATTTCCATAAAAGACAATATATTCCCTGATTCTTATCAAATATCAGTATCCGGAAGTCCAATAGATAACTCAAAAGTTAACATAACTAACAATGTTTTCAATGACCCTCATCAAACATCTACAATATCTGTTTCTGGGAATTCCAGTAGTTCTGATGTTTTCACAGAACCTCCTTTGAGAATAACAGATCCTAATATATTACATACTCCACCTAATGTTAATTTAACTGGTGATGTAGACTATAACAATTATACAATAATTGTCAATGATACTGGTTTTGAATCTATAATTTATATAGATGGCGTTACATTAGACTCCTTAAATATTACAGTACATGCTAATTGTAAAGCACAGATTACTATAATTAATTCTAATATTACATCTTTAACTATCACAGTTAATTCTGATAGTGAAACAGATATTATAGTTAATAATTCCAATTTCGCATCTTTTACTCTCAATGATAATTCCAACCAATCCCATATAACTATAACCAATAATAATATCTCAAGATTGAATCTTAACTTTAATTCTAATACTCCTAATGCATATATAGTTGAAAATAATATTAATTTAAATGGTACAATATTTGCATTTGGAGGCATAGTTAATTGCATCAACCTTACTTTCAAAAATAACACTATAACTGGCGATAGAGGAATTGTAATAACCAGTGCTTTTGGTACTGCTGCTACAGTGAACAATTTAAATATATCAACTAATAATATTAATGTTTCTGAAGCAGGTATTATAATAGATAATAGACTTAATATTTATCCTAATGAAAATGGCGGTGCTTTAACTTTAAATAATTTTATTATTGAAAATAATATAATAAATAGTGGTAATGGCATCCAGTTAAGACCTACTTTTAGTAGTAATGTGATGAGTATTACAATTACAAATCTTTTGATTATAAATAATTTTATAAATGCTTCAGTTAATGGGATATATTACCAAGGAAGTACTATAACAAATCAGACAATTGAAAATAATATTATTTATGCCAATGGAGAGGGTATTTATTACAGTTTTGCTTCAACCATTACAGGTTTTGTTGACATTTTAAGTAATGATATTAAAGTTGTCAATGGTAATGGAATCATTTTCACAACTAATGCATATAGTGCTGTAACAATAAATAACATTACTATTAAGTATAATGATATTAAAACAACCCATGGTAATGGTATCGAATTCACATTTTCTCAAATGGCTCTTATATTCGGTGTAACAATAAATAACCTCATCATTAATTATAATAGTATTGTTGCTGGTGGTACTCGTCTTTTAGCTTTGAGTATAGTTCCTACAGTAATTGACATTGATTATAACTGGTGGGGTCATAGTAACATCTCAACTATTGAAACCAAATTCAGCTCAGCAAGTATTTTTGCTAAATTAGATAAATACTATAATGTTAGCTTAGATAATAGTAGTGCTTCTGGTGTTGGTGACTTTGTCTATACTCGTATTACCTTAAATGATGGTACTGATTTACATCTTAATGAATTACCTGATTTTTATGTAACTATCAATAATAACGGCAAAATTGAGAATGTTCTTGCTAAAGATGGTAGAATAGAAATATTACCTACTCCTGGAATTTACACAATTGGATATAATAGTGATGAGTCTGATTCAAAGGTTACTTTTAATATTGCTAGTAAAGGAAATACTTCTATTAATTATATTACCAACATAGATAGGGCAACTGATAAATTAACCGTGTATGCAATACTTCAAAATGCTAATGGTGTGGGACTTGCAGGTAAACTACTATTCTTTGAAATAGATGGAAAATTTTTCAATAGGACAACTGATAATAATGGTTTAGCTATTGTTGAATTTGATATTTCAGAATATCATGATATTTCTCTAAAAATAACTTTTAATGAGGACAATGATTACCTTGAAACCAGCATTAGTACAATTATTAGTGTTGATTCATTTCTCACTGATAATGAACGTATTCAACAGTTGATTGATTTTACTCCTGAAGGAGGCATACTTAATCTTACTGGTAATTATACTGATTTACATCTTATTATTAGTAAATCCATAACTATTTATGGAGGTAAAATTGTAAGTTCCCTTAATAGCCCTATATTTAGCATAACTGGTTCAAATGTTACTTTAATCGGTTTTGAGTTAAGTATTCCAAATGGAGTAGCTATTGATATAAAAGATGGTGCTTCAAATGTTAAAATACTTAACAATCATATTCGTGATTCTCAAGTAGGAGTAATTGTTAACAATGCTTTACATGTAGATATACTAAATAATGAATTTATTAGATGTAGAGATGGTATTGATTTAAGAGGTAAAGGAGATATAGATTATATAACAATTCAAGACAATTTTATTAGTGGTAGAGGTACAAGTGGTCCTAGTACCGTTGGAGATAGATATGGTGGAGATGGAAATGGCATTATAATTGATGCCAATATTCCTAACTTACTCATAACTAGGAATACAATTACCAATAATGCCCATGGTATAATTCTTGATGATGGTTTAGGAAATGGTCCAGTGAACCTGTTTAATAGTGTTTACTCTAACATATTAACTGGTAATAATCATGGACTTGAAGCTACTGGTACTGCTAGAAGCATTCCTGATCCATTAACATTAGGTGCAAATTGGTATGGTGGACTTAGCGATAGTTTCACATGTGCAAGACTTAGTAACTCAATACCAATCTTAGTAGAGTTAATAAGTGTAGATGATCAAGGAAATGTCTTAGTTTACTTCTACTACATAGATCCTACAACTGGTGCAATTGTTTATGTAACAGATTTACCTGATATTCCTGTTGAATTCAGCTTAAATGGTTATGGTCGAGATTTAGTTTATCCTCAAAATGGAATAGCTGCTTTTGATTATACAACAAGAGTATTTTCCAATGCTGGTATAGGTGTAACTATTTATGCTTATGTAGGTGCATTCGGTATACTACCTAGACCACCATTAAATGTTACTTTAACTAGTGAAGAGATAATGGCAGGAATTGGACGATCCATGCAACGTGGAGAGAGAAACCCTGATGGTTCTTGGGTTACACCAGATAATAATCAAACTGGTGGAACTGATACTGGTAATAACTCTAGTTCAGGTAATGGAACTGGAACTGGAACCGGAAATGGTACTGGTATTGGTGCTGGTACTGGATCAGGATCTGGTTTAGGTAATGGAACTGGAAATGGTTCTGGAATAGGATCAGGTTTTGGCTATGGTTTAGGTTCTGGAACTGGTTTTGGAATGGGAACTGGCTCTGATTCTGGAACTGGTTTAGGAATTAATACAGGCACAACATCTAATCCTGGAACTAACCCTAATACTGATAAAGGTCAAGGTTATCAAGGACCTCAAGTAGCTCAAGCTGGAATTACTAATGTTGCTGCAGCTAATGTTGCTGCAACTAATAGTGGCGGTAGTGATATTGGTGGTGAATCTGGTGAAGCTAGTGAATCATCTGGAGATAATCCTGATGCTTATGAGATTACACCAAAAGACCCAACACAAAATACAGACAATAACTCTTTATTGATAACAGCTATTGTAATATTCTCTATACTACTACTATTGGGAATCGGAATTAAAAGAGGTGCTCTATCAAGTCTATTTAAAAAACAATAAAATTTTTAATATGAGATTGTAAAAAAAATGGAGTTTAAATTAAAAGCATCCCTTTTATTTTTTAAATAGCTTTTAAAAAAATTCCATTAATAAATTTACAATCTCATTCTTTTTTTTTTAAAATAAATAAAAACGATTTTTTATAGCTATTATTTCTAATATTTAGATGCAATTTCAAAATTAACTATTATTTCAAATTTTAAGATGCAATTTCAAAATTAACTATTATTTCAAATTTTAAGATGAACCTTCAAAATTAACTATTATTTCAAATTTTAAGATGAATCTTCAAAATTAACTATCTTTTTTAATATTTAGCTGTATATTTTAGATTAGCTATTATTTCTAAGCTATTTTAATCACTTTTACAATAATTGTTAATTAACCATTATACCTTGTTTCTTATTTGAGAAGTAATCAGAATTTTTAAAACAAGTCACTTAATCATAATCCAAAAAAATCCTTAAATTATCAGTAATGAGGTTTTTCTTTATTCAAGAGGGTTTTCACAATTCAATTATGGATTTATACTCTTTATTTTCCTAATAAGAATATTATTTGTCTATTTTTTCTATTTACTCCATGAAAAATAGAATTTTTCTAACAGAGTAAAATCAGGGAAATTTTGCAAATTTTAAACATGAATTGTAATAGGATTGTTTTCAAAAATCTAAAATTGTCATGGGATTAAATTATTGCTTTTGAATTGAAAAATTTACTCCATATTGAAAAATTGCTATTATTTTATCTTAAATTACAAATTTACCCTGAAATAAAAAAATAATTTAAATACTAAGACCTTAAAATATTCATTCTATGGAAAAAAAGAACAAAGTTTCTACAGAAGATTACTTAGACATTGAAAAGCCTACCATAGAAACTTATGATGTATTTGACGACTTCTTTTTTCACAAGTATATGGGAGAAAAAGGAAACGAATTACAGCAAAAAAGCTTTTTAAAAACCTTAGGTATTGATATTAAAGGTGAATTCACAACAACTAATACTAAAATAACTGCTGATACAGAAGAAGGCAAAAAAGTTCGATTAGACACACGAATCATAACTCAATGCAAAAAAGACATAAACATAGAAGCACAAAAACGAAAAACAGATGATTTTTTAGAAAGAATAATAACTTACGTATGCAAAAGATTAATAGAACCCGTATCCAAAGGAAAAAACTACAAAGTCTTTAAAAAAGTCATAACAGTAGCTATATGCAATTTCAGTTTTTTAAAATCGCTAAAATACCATAATATCTATTATCTTAAAAATAGTAATATTTATATCGATGAAACACTCATAGATAAAATAGAAATCCATTTCATTGAAATAGAAAAATTTAGAAAATCGATAATCTACGAAGAAGACCCCAATGACAGCACAAAAATTATAAAAACAAAGAAAGATTTAAAAAACAACCTAAAACACCAATATATAGCATTTTTCGATAACCAAATAAGTCATAAGGAAAGAAAGGAGATAGTTAAAATGGGAGATGAAGGACTTAAAGCTTCAATGAAAAATTTAGAAATATCACTTCAAAACGGCGAATTTGACGAATATTTCCTAATAAAACTAGAAGAAGCACATCAAGAAAACATAAAAAAAGAAAGAGAAAAAAAATATAAAGAAAAAGAAAAAAAACTTGAAAAAAAATATGAAAAAAAAGAAAAAAAACTAGAAAAAAAAATAACAAAAGAAACTAAGAAAGCAATAAAAATTGGAAGAGAAGAAGGCAGAGAAGAAGGTAGAGAAGAAGGTAGAGAGGAAGGAAAAGAAATAGCTAATATTGCAGCAGCTACTAATTTAAAAAAAGCAGGAATGCCTGTTGAAGAAATAGCTAAAGCTTTGAATTTAACCACAGAACTCATAGAAAATTTATAAAAAAACCTTGTCTAAAAACACAGTTTGAAACCTTGAAACTGTATAACAAAACTCAAGTATCTCAAACGACTTACTAATGTTGCTGCAACTAATAGTGGGAGTAGTGATATTGATGGTGAATCAACTGGAAATAAATCCTCTGATACTTATTAAATTACACCAAAATACCAGACAAACAACATAAGCAATAACACAGTTTTAATAACAGCTATTGTACTAATAACTAGGAATAATCAGAAGAAAAAAGATTTGTCTAATAATAAAATTCTTTTTTTCTTTATTTTAAAATTATATAACAATTAATTTTACTGAATCTTTTTATTTACAATCAAGATTATATGGATTATTATTTTAAATATTGATATTAATTATTACTTTAAATATTAATTATTATTTTAAATATAGATATTAATTATTATTTAAAAAATGATATTAATTATTTATTTTTAAAATTAATAACAATCAACCAAATATATTGACTTTAATAATTTTTAAAGAGTTTTTTTAAAATTGAAAATCCAAAAAATCAATTAATTGACTAACTCTAAATTGATAAAAATTTAATATCATTGAATCTTATTAGGAATTAAATAGTATATAACAAATTTATGATAAAAAAGTTATAATAATCAATTATGATGTTGATAAATTAACGGTTAATGGCAGATATTATGACAGAAGTAATAGCAGGACCAGTATATGAAATCAACATTGATGGGAAAATTTTTCTTCTAGATGTAAAGAAATATGAATTACTTAATATCATTTACACCACAGAATCGATTTCAAAAGCTGCGAAGGTAATAAAGGTTTCTTATAGAACTGCTTTAAATTATATTAACAGAATCGAAAGCACATTAGAAATAGATATTGTGAATACTTCTACAGGAGGACAAGGTGGTGGAGGAAATACATTTTTAACTGAAGAAGGATTGACGATTTTAAAAGAGTGTAAGAAAATCAATGCAATAATGGAGCTCGATAGAGAGTTAAATGAAATTGAAGCTAAAGTTGTTGATGTGGACAGTGCAAAAGGAATCGTGACAATCCAAATAAATGAAGTGAAAATTACCATAGGTTTAAATGAGAAGTATTCTGTAGGGGATAAAATATTAGCACTAATTAACTATGATAATGTTTGTATAATGCCTGAACCTCTAAAATCAAGTTTTAGAAATATATTTAAAGGAACAGTGCAAGAATTGACTTTTAAAAATGATATAATTCAGGTTAAAATTGATATAGGAAGCATAAATGTGTATTCGAATATCACTCTTCTTTCAAGTGAAAATCTTAATCTTAAATTAGGAAAAACAATATACATTTGGTTTAAAACACTTGCAATAGCTACTTTAAAATTATAAAAAAAACATTAGGATTAAAAACACTTGCAATAGCTACTTTAAAAATAGCTACTTTAAAATTATAAAAAAAAAAAACATTAGGATTAAAAACACTTGCAATAGCTACTTTAAAACAATTTTTATTCAATTGTTGTTATTTGTGTTTGTAGTTGTTTTCCTGCGAAAGCTATGGCAATAGCTATTATTTTTTCATCAAAATATTTTTCATGATATTTTTTACTTTTTATCTGATTTAAAGCTTCATTTAGCATTTTATCAAAGCTTTTAATAGGTTGATTTGTAGTTTCTCTTATTTTTGAAAATTTAAATTCAGCTATTACTATGAAGTCTTCTTCTTTAAGGATCATATCTGTATAATCAATGTTAGTTGGTGATTCTCCTTCTGTTTCAAATCCTAGGGCATATAACCATGCTAAATATATTGATTGATAATAATATTCTTGCTCTATATGAATTCTTCCAGGTATTCTTGCAAGGAATGCTTTCATCTCTTTTTGAAAGCTTTCATTATCAAGTTTTTCAATTTGTGAAATTATTTTCTCCTTTCTTTCACCTATCTTCTTTTCAGATAAATTTAAATCAATTAAATGATCTAATAGAGAAGATTCTACTTCAAAATTAGGAAATTCAAGTTTATAATGAATAACATCATTGATAATTATCTTTTCAGTGATAGTTAAATATCCTGTTTGGAAAAATAAGGTTATAGGATCCAAATTATTATAATCAAAAGTATTAAGCCTTGATTGCTTGATGATTATTGGTTTTAATACTGCTGAGTAGTCATTAGATTTTTTTAAAACTTTTATTAGAAAGTCTGGTGTTCCAGTATCAAACCAATAGTCAGAAAATTCATAGCTATTAAATAATTTTAAGGTTGAAAATGGATTATAAACCTTGTTTTCACCATCCCAACTATAACCATCATACCAAAAATTAATTTTATCCAAAACTTCACTACTGGTTAAGGATAAATCATCTTTAAGAAGGTTTAAATATTCCTTAAAATTATCCTTTAGTTCTTGGTGAGTGTATCCACAGATACAAGAAAAATTCTTATTTAAAGTTATATCATTTAAATTATTCAAACCTGAAAATATGGATGTTTTGGAGAATTTACTTACTCCTGTTAAGAATATGAATCTTAAATACTCATCTTTAGCTTTTAAAACACGATAAAATCCACTTAAAATATCTCGATTTTGCTTAGCTATTTCAATATTTTCTATAGAGTCAATAATAGCCATATCATATTCATCAATAAGAACTACAACTTTTTTATCCGTTTTTTCATGAATCTTCTTAATTAATTCACTAAATTTTGTATTTAACAATTTTTTCTTAAGAATAATATTATACTCCTCAGCAATCTCCATTACAACTTCTTCAAGAGAAAGTTTCAATATTTCAGGGGTTTCACAAGCAATATCTCCAAAATCTAAATGAATTATAGGATATTTTTCATTCCAATCCCATTTATTATAAATATAGAGATTTTTAAAAAGTTCTTTATTTCCTTTAAAAAGCTCTTTTAAAGTGCTGACTAGTAGTGACTTTCCAAATCTTCTAGGTCTTGATAAAAAATAAGTTTCACCAGTTTTGACCATTTCATATATGGCTTGTGTTTTATCCACATAGATATAATCTTTTTCAATTATTTTAGAGAAAGTGGATATTCCAATAGGTAGTTCTTTCATGGGAATTTTCCTCGATTTCTTAAATAATATTAGGGTTTATAATTATAAAAAACTTTTTAACAAAGAACAATTTTTGTAAAATCCTCTGTAAATGAATAATGAAGTGTAAAACTCAATAGCTAAACATCACTGAAAATTTGCAATATATTTAAGTTGGAATAAATTCAAGATTTTTCGAAAGAGTTTATACTTCAAACCTGTGAAATTCAAGATTTTCGAAGTGGTTGATACTTCAAACCTGAAAAAATAACAATCTGTATGAATTTCGAAGTGGTTGATACTTCAAACCTGTAAAAATAACAATCTATATGAATTTCGAAGGGATTTATACTTCAAACCTGAAAAAATAATAACTTATATGATAAATATATTTATCTTATCATTAATAAGTTTATTCTTTGAGTAAAACGAAATATTTATATCGAAATGAAGACATATATTTATCGGAATATATGAAAAAAATAGCTATGATATAAAATTATTTTTTTCTTTTTTAAAAAAAAATAGCTTTTTCTCATTTTTATTATGAAAAATGATTTTTAATTTGTTTTATGAATAATTATGAAAAAATATAAGACAAATAAAAAAAGTTCTAATATACGAATGTTATTATCTAAATCATCCTTAAATAATAATAGTAAATTGTAAAAAAAATAAATGATAAGTTTCTTTGGAAAAATGATATTTATGGAAGTTTTAAATTTTTTTTTCTCAACAGGTATAATTTTATTAACATTAATCTTTGCTATATTGATGGGGTTTGGACTAAAATCATTGCAAATATCAAAAAAAATCTCAATCATTAGCACTTTTACTTGGTCTTTAATCCTTTTAATCATGATAAACATACTTGAATTAAACCCTTCAGTAATAAACATTGTAAATACTTATAATTCATTGATATTAATGATAATAGGTTTTATTTCATTGATTTTAGGAATAATACTGATAAAAGAATCAAAACAAAATGAATTGAACATTAATAAAATGAATTTATTATCTTTTGCATTTGTACCTTTACTTATAAGCTCAATAATATTATTTGTATCTCTATTTAGTATTGAAATTAATTTTAACATATTTTTCACTAGTATAGCTATAGTAATCGGTTTAGTGATTTTTATATGTATTTCTTACTATTTGACAAATAGGATAATATCGTTAAAAAGACCTTTTGGTTTTTTTTCTAATTTAAATTTTTTTTTAGGGGCTTTTTCCCTTATTTTATGTTTAATTTTACCAAATATTATAGAAAGTCTTGATAATCATATGGGAGGAATTGAAATAAATTCCCCTTTATTATTAGGTCTTTGTTTTGGAGTTTTTATACTTCTTATAGTAATTGGTTTATTTTTAACTAGAAGAAATAATCTGCTTATAAAAAATAAAAAGAAATGAAATCTTTTAAAAAAAAAATGTTTTCATATACTTATAATAATTATCTTTATAAAAACTATAAAAATTTTTAATCCCTTTAATAAGGAGGTTTTTTATTAAATGACAACTTATATTCCAGGTAGTGAAATTTTAACTACTATTTTAAATGTGATCTCTCAAAGTCTTTTAATTCCTGTTATAGTAGCATTATTAATCTTTGCTATTTATGTAATTATAACCTTAGGAGGATTAATTACAGAATATACATCTAGAGTGAAAATTTCTACAAAAGAAAGAAAAGAAATAATGTATGATATCTCCCAAGCAGAAAACTTTGAGGATTTAAAAGAAATTATTGAAGAATCTAATCTAGTAGAAAGTCAAAAAGATATTTTAATAGACATAGCTTCTTCTCAGAACTTAGGTCCTAAATCTCGTGAAGCTTTAGCTCGTGATTTAATAGAAGAACAAGAAGATAAAATTGATAAAATTATTGAAAAAACTGATATTATTACTCGTCTTGGTCCAACATTAGGATTAATGGGTACTTTAATACCTATGGGTCCAGGTTTAGCTGCTTTAGGTAGTGGTGATATTATTACATTATCTCAAGCTATTATTGTTGCATTTGATACTACTGTTGTAGGTATAGGTGCTGGTGCTATTGGATATTTTATTTCAAAAATTAGAAGAAGATGGTATGAAGCATACATTAATAATCTTGATGCATTAGCTGATGTTGTTTTAGAAACTATTAGCAAACTATAAAATCTTAATACAATAGCTAAAATTATTTTAAAACCTATTAGCAAGATATAATAAAGAGTAGGAGGTTTTTTCACCATGGTTAGAAAAATAAGGATAAGAAGAACTAAAGCTGAAGAAGATCCAATGGGAGGAATTACTAATTTAGTTGATGCTATGTTAGTAATTGCAGTTGGGTTTTTAGTGTTTATTGTAATTTCTTGGAATATGCAAGGAGTTATCTTTAGTGATATGTCTCCTGATGAAAAACAAGACATAATGAAAACAATGCAAAATGTTATAGAAGTAAATCAAGGACAACAAATCAATGATACTCCAGATCCCACAGGAGGTTCTGGTGAAGGATATGATGAAGTAGGAACAGTGTATAAAGACCCAGAAACGGGAAACCTGATAATGATAGAAGGATGACAAGAAATTTAAAAAAACATTTATATGATATTTTTCTCAAATAGTAAAATCTTAATTATTTTTTTTCTGTATTTAAGCTATTTATTCATTGAAGGTTTTAACTATTATATTATGTTTCCTTGAATAATTTTTATGTATTTCTTTATATTTTTTAAATTTAATCATAATTCTTTTTTTATTGTTTATTCTGATTGTTATTGTGAATTTTATTAATTTTTGAGAATATTTACACATCTTTACTCATATATGTTGAAAAAAGGTTTATATATTACAATATTTTTATACATTTCGGATTAATAATTATTAATTTAAACAAATTAAACATTCGAAAAATTAGTTTAATGGATAAATACTATTATCATTAAGTAAATAATAATTATTATAATTTATTAATAATTTTTATTCTTTTTTATTGATTTTTAAAATTTTTAAAATCTTTTTTAATAATATTAAATTAGATTCATATAGAAAATATTATTTAAGATGAGTTTAAAATTAATTAATATGACAAAAGATGATATGATTGAATTAGATATTGGAAAGTTGATAGTTGAAAATAGTAAAAAAATGAATGAATTTTTAGAGAAAGATTATGAAAAGATAAAAAATAAATCAATAAGTGTTGAATTAAAGAAATTTTGGAGTGTGTTTGAAAAAAAACTTAATATTGCTCAGAAAGATACATCAGATAATCAAATCTTAAATGTGTTTATAGTATTAAGTGATGTTAGATCCGTGTTAATTAATAAAATGGATGTAATTGAACCATGGTTTGTTAAAATAGAGGGAGTGAATTGTAAAACTGGTTTACCAGAAAAAGAAGTATTAAACTCCAGAAAACAAGAACCAGAAATAAAAGTTGAACCTGGATTTTTTTTATAAATCTAGAAAACAACAAAATAGAGAAAAAAAGTTTATAAAAAAATTTTTTGCACAAGTGAAAAAAATAACAGAAAACCTACTAAAAAATTATAGTTTTAAAAAGTTTTATAGCTTATAATCTAATTTTAGTAGCTAGAAAAATTTTATAAAAATAATTGTTTGCATGATAAAATAAAATTTAGTGTGATTTTATGATAAATAAGATTTTAGAGATTGATGAATCTTTTATTGGGCGTGATGGCATTCAAATGCCAGCTATTCATGTTTTAAAAGATTGTATATATGACACTAGGATTAAATATGAGTTAAACGAGGAACAACCTTATACTCTTGTTTTCAAATTTCCTAGAAGAGATTTTGAAAAAATAAAACATTTATTGAACCAATATTTTGCTATTTATATCTATGATGATTTGGAAGATTTTAATGAAAATGAAAGTAATGACTATTTCCTGGTTAAAAAATTGAAAAAACATCATATAATAGTTAGCTAATATATTTCAACAGAACTTTTACATTAAATACTTTTTTCAAATATAATCTTTTTTCATTTTTTTAAAAAAAAAATGCTATCTTTTTTCATTTTTAAAATAAAAAATACTATTTTTTTTAATCTTATACTTGAACATTCATTTTTCACAATATATAAACATTTTATCCATATTTTGGAAAAATACACAAGTTACAGTGTATAAATGGAATTGTGAAAAATAAAAGTATAAAAAAAAACTTTTCATAAATAATTCAAATAATAGTTTATAGTTTTTGTAGGTAGGTTGTAAATGAATAATAAAAAGACTTCTATTTTATCTTTTCTTCTTGGTGTGCCAATAGCTTGTTTAGGTGGTTTAATAGGATTAGGTGGTGCTGAATTTAGGTTACCTTTTTTACTAAAAACTTTTAGTAAAACTGCTAAAAAAGCAGTTGCTTTGAACATGCTAGTAAGTTTAATTACAGTTTCTTCAGCTATTTATTTTAGAATGAATAATTTTGATACTTCAATTATCGTTCCACAGCTACTTTTAATATTAGCAATAGTTGTAGGTTCTATTTCTGGAGCTTATTGGGGCATTGGAATGTTAAACAAAGTATCTGATACCATATTTAAAAAAATAATGCTAGTATTACTCTTAATCATGGGTTTGCTTCTGGTAATTGAAAGTTTTATACCATTTAATTCCACAGGTATTCCATTTGATAGCATGTATTTAAAATTAATTATAGCTATTTTTTGTGGATTTATAATTGGAACAATTAGTAGTCTTTTAGGTGTTGCAGGAGGAGAAGTTATAATCCCTATTTTGATTTTAATTTTTGGTATAGATATTAAATTAGCTGGTACCATGAGTTTAATTATTAGTTTACCTACATTGATTGTTGGTATAACACGACATGGTAAAAATGATATGTATAGTGATAAAACTGAAATTAAGTCTTTAGTCATTCCTATGGGAATAGCTTCAATAATTGGTGCTTCCATAGGTGCTTTATTAGTTATTTATGCTCCTTCAGAGTTATTAAAACTTATATTAGGTATATTATTATTAGTTACATCTATTAAACTTTTTATAGAAAAAGAATAAATGTTATTCTTTTTAAAATTTTTTTATTCTTAAATCATAATCCAAAAATAAAGTTTTTAATTAATGATAATTTTTGAAAATCTTCAAATGGTTCTGTCAAAAATGCTAGTGCTAGAAAAATTTTCATTGCATCTTAAAAAAAATTATAATTTTAAAAATATGGTTATTTGCTTTTTATTTTCAAAATAGATGATGAATAACCATTTTTATAGTATTATTAAAATAAAAATTTTAATACAAAATTTTTTCAACACCTTAATTTTTGACAGTACCTTCAAATTCATTCATTCTTAATTTTAATTTAAAATATTTTATATTTTTCTTATAATAAAATTATTTATATTTATTTTTAAAATTAAAATTATTATTAATATATTCATCAGAAATAAAGTGATATTTTAACAAAGCATTAATTACAATTTTTTCTTTCAGGATTATAATCTCTTAATTTTTAAAATGCTTATTAAATTATCATTTTAAATATAAACTAATCATTATATTTTATTTTTTTAAATAATAATGTTTTATAATAAAATTTACTTTAATCAAATTATATGTATATTTTTTTGTAAAAAATTAATTACCTAATATAATTTTACAAAAAATTCAAAATAATAGTAATTACAAGTAAAAATATACATGTAAGTCATTTATATAAAAATTTAAAGGACAAAATTTAGATTTGAAATAAAAATTTTGTAAATCTTCAACCTTCTAAAAGAATAGTGCTATTTTATATATTAAAAATCTAAACCATTATATATGATATGCACTGCATATCCTGATTGAAAAAAAATTACATGAACAAAAGCTAATAATTAAAATTAAAGCTAATATAAAAAATAAATTTTAAAGGTAATATATATGGAAAAAAACAAAATTGCAATCATTTGTATCGCAGCAATAGTTACTATAGCTATTGGTGCATATTTAAGTGGCACTATGGATAGTGTTGGATCAGATGAAGAAGGAACCATCGATGTGTTGTTTGCTGCAGGTTTTAGTAAAGTTGGTCCTGAACTTATAAGTGAATTTAATAAAAAGTATCCGAATATTAAAGTAAATCCTAAGTATGGTGGAAGTGGTGAATTATTTGCAACTCTTGAAACCCAGAAAAAAGGAGATGTGTTTTTACCAGCTGATTACAAGTATATGGAAGATGCAATGAACAACAACTACATAGCTAATGATACTGTTAAAAATATTACAAAAAATGTTCCTGTGATAATTGTAGAAAAAGGAAATCCTAAAAATATAACCTCACTAAAAGATTTAGCTAAAGATGGAGTTAAAGTAGGAATAGGTGAAAAAAATGGTCCAGCTATTGGTAAAGTAACAGCTATTATACTTGAAAAAAACAACTTAAGTAGTGCTGTAGAAAAAAATGTTGTGGTTACAACTACAACAGTTAATCAATTGTTAACTTATTTAATCACTGGACAAATAGATGCAACCATAATTTGGGAAGACATGACTTCTTGGCAAGAAGGTGAAGGTAAAATAGAAGTTATAGAAATACCTGCTGATGAAAATGAAGTAAGTACTGTTCCAGTTGGAATTACAACTTTTGCTAAAGATAAAGATGCATCTCAAAAATTTCAAGAATTTATTACATCTGATGAAGGTAAGGCAGTTTGGGAAAAATGGGGATTCGAAATATAAATAGCTACTATATATAAAAATAAACAATAAGAGAGTATAGTTCTTGAAACTATTATAATACGTTGAAACTCTAAATATTATTATTTTAATGGATTATTCATTAAAAATAAAAATTATAATAAACAATATGGAAAAAACTATTAAATTTCAGCTGAATAAAAAAATCATGAAAATGTAAAAATTCTCATTTTAAACTATTATATGAAAATTTTTTTCATTTATTTTTCAATCTTTATTTTTATCTTATTTAATTTCAGCTATGGTATGAGAAATAAATCTTCATTTAGACATTAAATTATCCTATAGTAAGATTCTTCAGAACATGATTTACAAATAGCTTTTCCTCCAACTAATTTATGTTTACCATCCATAACTTTTTCATTGCATATTGAGCAAAAAACTGTTTCTCTTGGTTTTCCTGGAAGTTCATTTTCATCTAATTTAATTTCAACTCTTTGAAAATTAAATAAATCTTCATTGGGAGTATTTTTAAATCGTTCAATCATTTCTTCTTTTGTTTCACTATTTTTTTCTTTTGAATTAGCATCTACATCCGTAATTCTGAAAGCTTCTCCAGTAGCTATATTGTAAAAAGTAGCTGCAAATTTTCCATAACCCATTTGTTTTAATGATCTTTTTCCCATTGAACATCCTGTAACAGATTGAACAGCATCAGACATACACCTGTCAATTTCTACAAAAACTATTAAATCTTTATTTTTCTTGTTTAATTCCATTCCCATTTTTTCAAGAGCATAAATAGCGAGTTTAGTTCCTATTACAATTCCACCACAAATTTCTCCATGAAAGTTACCTGCTTTTTCTAATTGTTCTTCATATATTTTATCCATGAAAACACCACTTAGTAATATATAATCTGAGAACTAATCTTTAAGAAAAAATAATGATTTCTTTTTATTAAAATTTATTTTTATATTGAAAAATATATTATTTAATAAAATAATTAAAAATATAGTTTGGAAAATAAAGTTTTTAATTAATGATAATTTTTAAAAATTTTTAAATTCAATTATTTTTAAA
>WRMT01000010.1 GCA_009777005.1 Methanobrevibacter sp.
AAATATGAACTGATTATAGAAATATAAAATTATCCTCCTCAAATTTTCACATTCATGATTATTTGATTAAGAATTACATAATTATTTATGACTAGTAAAGTATTACTTAACAGTAAAATAGTATTTTATCAATGTACAGATTCAATAGCTACTAATCATACTGGTTTTTTTTATTTCTTAATTAAATATTATAATATTTTACCTTTCATGATTTCATCATCTCGCTATTAATTTGCATGAAATTTAAGATATAGATAAATAAATAATTTAATAATAAAAATTAGGTGGAAAAATGCCTGAATTACGATATAGATCTAGATCATACAAAAGAGTTCACAAAAGGACCCCTGGCGGTAAAACTGTTTTAAGGTATAAAAAGAAGAAACCAAGCAAACATGTTTGTGCTGAATGTGGTCAATTATTACATGGTGTTCCAAGAGGAAGACCTTATGAAATAAGGAAATTGTCAAAAACTAAAAAAAGACCCAATAGACCATTTGGAGGATATTTATGCTCTAAATGTGCTCGTATCCATTTTAAATCTGAGGCAAGGTCCTAATGTTAATAACAATCGGTGGTTTAGCAGGGAGTGGAACAACTACTGCAGCTGAAGTATTGTCAAAAAGGTTAAATATTCCTTTCATTTCTACTGGAAGTATTTTTAGAGAAATGGCTATAGAACATGGAATGACCATTTTTGAATTTAGTAAATTTGCTGAAGATAATACTGACATCGATATAGAAATAGATAAAAGACAAGCTGACTTAGCTAATGATTCTGAAAATCTCATTGTAGAAGGAAGACTTTCTGGATATTTTGTTGAAGCAGACCTTAGAATTTGGATGATGGCTCCATTAGATATTAGAGCTAAAAGAATTCGTGATAGAGAATCTAAATCAATAGAATTAGCTAAAAAAGAGATAAAAATACGTGAAAAAAGTGAAATGTTAAGGTATTTAGATATTCATAATATAGATATTAATAACTTTGACATCTATGATTTAATTTTAAATACTGATAGGTTTAATCCTGATAGTATTGCAGATATTATTTTAACAACATTAAAGGTGATATAATGGCATCAATTGAAGTAGGAAGAGTTTGTGTTAAAACAGCTGGCAGAGAAGCTGGTGAAAAATGTGTAATCATTGAATTAATCGATGAAAAATTTGTTGAAGTTGTTGGAACTTCAGTCAAAAATAGACGTTGTAATATAGGGCATCTTGAACCATTGGAAAAAACTATAGAAGTTTCTAATGATTTAGAAGCTATTAAAAATGAATTAGACTCTTTGTAATTTTAATTACTTTAAGTTTTTTATAAAATTTTATAAAGTCAATAATTATTATATTTTATATATTAATTAACTTGTAATTTTTATTTTTATAATATTTTACATAGTTTTTAATCATTTTGCAGGATTTTTATAATATTTTTAAGATTTTATTTAATTTTTTAATATTCAAATAGGTTATATAATTATTTTATATAATTTTTTAATATTCTAATAAGTTATATAATTATTTTATATAATTATAATGAAATAATTTAGTAAAATCAATTTTTTTAATATTTTTATTAAATTTTAACTATAATTTTATAGTTATTTTTAATATTTTCAAAAACAATGTAATATTTATCAGGTGCTTTATGGAAAAATTTTTAATAATGTCTAAATCTACTACAGATTCATCATTTGGGGTTAAACCTTATGAAAGACCTATTGAAGAACATATTGATAAAGGAGTTATTAACTTAGATAAACCTTCGGGTCCAACTTCTCATGAAGTTGATTCATGGGTTCGACGTATTTTAAAATCAGAAAAAACAGGTCATGGTGGAACTCTTGATCCTAAAGTTACTGGTGTATTGCCTATTGGAATAAATAATGCTACAAGAGTGATTCAGCTACTTTTACCTGCACCTAAAGAATATGTTTGTTTGATGAGGTTACACAAAGACCTTAGTGAAGATAGAATTCATGATATTTTTAATGAGTTTCAGGGAAAAATATTTCAAACTCCTCCTTTAAGATCTGCTGTTAAACGTGAACTCAGAGTTCGCAATGTTTATTATAGCAATATTTTAGAGATTTCTGGTAGAGATATCTTGTTTAAAATTGGTTGTGAAGCTGGAACTTATGTAAGAACTTATTGTCATGACATTGGAGAAGCTTTAGGAACTGGAGCCCACATGGCAGAACTTAGAAGAACACAAGTTGGTCCTTTTAATGAAAACAAAGATTTAATCACATTACAAGATTTAACTGATGGATTTTATTATTGGTATGAAGAAGGAGATGAATCTTACCTTAGGAAATGTATTTTACCAATGGAAACTGCTGCTGATTTTTTACCTAAAGTTATAATAAGAGATTCTGCTGTAGATGCAATCTGTCATGGGGCAAATCTTGCTACAGGAGGAATTTTAGAACTATCTGAAAATATTAAAAAAGGTGAAACTGTAGCTATTTTTACTCTTAAAGGAGAGCTAGTAGCTTCTGCAGAAACACTGTTTAATTTAGAAGATATTATAGGTTCTTCTTCTGGAATAGTGTTTGATACAAAAAAGGTTTTTATGAAACCAGGAACTTATCCAATGATGTGGAAGTAGCTAATAACTTATCCAATGTGAAACCACTATATAATCTTGGAATTTATTCAGTGATGTGGAACTAGCTATTTTAGTTGGAGTTTATTCCGTGATGTGGAACTAGCTATAAATTATACATTAAAAAAATATCATTTTTTAATACTTAGCTACCACAATATTTAAATACTTTAAAATTTAATAATTGTTTATTATTATACATTAGATGAATTCACTACTTATCTTTTTTGAACATTTTTCATGAAAATATTTTTCTTTTGAGTTCATGTTCTATTTATTAGTGTATCATGCCGGGATAGTCTAGCTTGGTAAGGCGCAAGACTGGAAATCTTGTGGGGATCTCCCCTCCTGGGTTCAAATCCCAGTCCCGGCGTTTATTAGTATAAAACTAAATAGATTTTAGCTAATATTAATTATAATTTTAATATTATAATATTTCTATCATAATTATCTATTATTTTCGATAAATTAGCTATATTCTATTGAATTGTTTCTATAACTGATATTAAAGAATTATTAGTAATTTATTCTGTAATTTTTATCTAATTTAAATTAATTTTTAAATAGCTTTTATTCTCTATTTAAATAGTTAATTTTGTTTATTTGTTTTATAAATAAATTTTCTAAAAGTGATAAATTAGTAATTAATTAAAGGATATTAACTAATCTTAATTGTTGAAAAACTGTGTTTTGTATGCAAAACATTCGAATTCACTCTTATATCGTCTTGTGAGTTCGCTCTCGTAAATGGAGGTTATTTAATGGAAGACGAATTTAAACATTTAGTACGTATTTCCAGAAAAGATGTAAATGGGAATAAAAAGATTGAACATGCTTTAACTGATATTAAAGGCGTTGGATTATCATTATCAAGGTCTTTAGCTTTAGCTATGGGTTTTGATTTAGAACAAAAAATTGGATATATCTCTGATGAAGATATAGTAAAAATTGAAAAGGCTTTAAAAGATCTTCAAAGTTATAATATTCCTAAATGGATGTTTAACAGACAAGATGATTATGTAACTGGTGAAACTATTCATTTAATCGAATCTGATCTTGATATGATGCTAAGAGATGATTTAAATAGAATGAAAAAGACTAGAAGTTATAAAGGCAGAAGACATGAAGTTGGACTTCCTGTAAGAGGTCAAAGAACTAAATCTACTTTTAGAAAAGGTTCTTCTGTTGGTGTAAGGCGAAGAAGAGGATAAGAAGCTAATATTTATCTTAATTTTATTTTAGCTCAATATAACTATATTTTTGCATGATTATTAAAATTATTTTATTTTAGAACTATTAAAATAATATTTCTGCTATGATTATTATTTTTATTTTAGGATTATTAAAATAATGTTTTATGATTATTAAAAATAATAGGGGCTTAATAACTTTTTTAAGATTATTTTTCATATATCAATTTTAAGGAGATATATAGATGGGACATCCAAGAAAATCAAGGAAAAAATATGATACTCCTCCACATCCATGGAATGCTGAAAGGATTAAAGCAGAAAACAAACTAATGGTTAAGTACGGATTGAAAAACAAAAAAGAAATTTGGAAAGCAGATACATTAGTTAGGAAATACAGTAGGGAAGCAAGATATTTATTAGGGTTTTCTCAAGATCAAGTAGAGGAAGAAAGAAGAGAGTTAATTGGGCATTTATCAAGACAAGGAATTCTTGCAGAAAATGCTCATTTAGAAGATATTCTTAATTTAACTGTAGAAAACGTTTTAAGAAGAAGATTACAAACTGTAGTTCATCAAAAAGGACTTTCTAGAACTCCTAAAGAAGCAAGAATGTTTGTTGTTCATGGTCATATAGCTATGAATGGTAAAAAAATTGATTCTCCAAGTTATGTAGTTAAAAGGGGAGAAGAGGATTCTATAGGATTTTATCCAAGTTCACCTGTATCTAAACAAATTGAAGATTACAAATCTGGAAATTCTGGAGAAAAAGCTGAATAAAAGGTGAAATCATGGTACAAGATGAAAAATGGGGAATAGCTAATATTTACTCCTCATTCAATAATACTATTATCACAGTAACTGATATTACTGGAGCTGAAACAATATGTCAATGGTCTGGTGGAAAAGTTGTTCGTGCAGATAGACAAGAAGCATCTCCTTTTGCAGCTATGGAAGCAGCTACACGTGCAGCTGATGATGCTAAAGAAAAAGGATATGTTGGCTTACACATAAAAGTAAGAGCTCCTGGTGGAAATGGCCCAAGAAGCCCAGGTCCTGGTGCTCAAGCTACTATACGTGCATTAGCTAGAGCTGGAATTAAAATAGGTAAAATAGAAGATATTACTCCTATACCTCATGATGGTACTGGAAGACCTGGAGGTAAAAGGGGAAGAAGGGTCTAAAATGGAGATTGAAGTAAAGGAAAAAAATGAAAATGAGATTGTTTTCATAATTCGCAATGCAGAAGTACCTTTTGTAAATGCTATTCGCAGAATCGCTATGATGGATATTCCTAAAATAGCTATTGAAGATGTAAATATTGTTAAAAATGATTCCGCAATGTTTGATGAGGTATTAGCTCATAGATTAGGATTAACTCCTTTATTCTCTGGTTTAGAAGCTATTGAAGGTTTAGTGATGAGTGAAGACTGTGATTGTGAGGATTACTGTCCTCGGTGTAGTGTGTCACTTACCTTAAATAAAACAGGTCCTGCAGATAAGGCAGAAACTAAAATTGTTTATTCAAAAGACTTATCATCTACTGATTCACAAATAAAATCTGTTTATGATACAATACCTCTTTTAAAACTTAAAAAAGACCAAGATGTTGAGCTGGAGGCAGTAGCTAAGTTAGGATTTGGTAAAGATCATGCTAAATGGATTCCTACTACTGTTTGTGCCTATAAACAATATCCTAAAATAACTTTTAATGAAGATTTAGAAGTGGATTATGAATGTGCGAAAGCTTGTCCAAGAGGAATATTAAAAGCAGATAAACGCTCTAAAAAGATTAAAGTTAATAATATTGAAAATTGTTCAATGTGTAAAAGTTGTGTTAGGGCTTCTGAAAATGGATATGTAAATATAGGGTATGAAAAAAACGATTTTATATTCCGATTGGAAACTGATGGTTCAATGACTCCTGAAGAGGTTTTGTTAAAATCTTGTGATGTATTAAGTGAAAAAGCAGAAAAATTTATCACATTTTGTAAAGGAGGAAAGGTTTAATGGCTAAAAAAATTACCAAAACAGATCCTAACCTTGTAGATCTTATTAAAAATCTTAAAAAAAAATCTAACAATGAAGAAGTAGCTATTTGGAAGGATGTAGCTAAAAGAATTCAAAGGGCAACTCGAAGAAGAGCTGAAGTTAATTTATCCAGAATAAACAGAATTTCAAATCCTGGAGAAACTGTTTTAATTCCAGGTAAGGTATTAGCTGGTGGAGATTTAGAGCATAATGTTAATGTTGTTGCATTAAATTTTTCCAAAATAGCCCAAGAAAAAATTGAAAAATCTGGTGGAGAATGTATTTCTATCAGTAACATACTAGAAATAAACCCTAAAGGTACTAATATAAGAATATTAGAATAAGTTTAAATTATTTAAGGGAATACATGGTGTTATCATGATTATTGATGGTGAAGGACATATTTTAGGAAGACTCGCTAGTCTGATTTCTAAAAAACTTCTTGAAGGTGAAGATATTGTTGTTCTAAACTCTGAAAAAATAGTAATAACTGGTTCTAAAGAGTGGGCTTATGCTAAATATAAACAAAGAGTTGACAGAGCAAGTATTTCTAATCCTCGTGATTTAGGACCGAAATACCCAAGAAAACCAGACGATATATTTAGAAGGACTGTAAGAGGAATGTTGCCTTATAAAAAATCCAAAGGTAGAGTAGCTTTTAAGGGATTGAAGGCTTATATGGGTGTTCCAAAAGAATTTAAAGAGTCACAAACAAATACATTACCTCAAGCTGAGTCTAAGAATATCAAAAAGGGAATTGAATTAGGAGAGATTTCAAAACTTTTAGGAGCTAAGTTTTAATTATACTTATTTAAATAAATCTTTTAACTAAATTTTTATTTAAATTTTGTATTTTTAAAAGAGTTATTATTAAAAAATAATTTATTATTATGAAAATTAATTAAATTTTATTATTATCTAATTTTTGTTAATACGATCATAATAACAGATTATAATGTTTTTAATCTCTAAATTTTATTAAGGTGTGTTATAATGAAAAAAGTTATTCATACAAGTGGGAAACGAAAAACAGCTATTGCTAGAGGAACTATTCAAGAAGGAAAAGGGAGAATTAGAGTTAATAAGTATCCAATAGAACTTTACTCTCCTGAACTTGCTAAATTAAAATTAGAAGAGCCATTAACTTTAGCTGGGGATATTGCAGATAATGTTGATATCAATGTTAAAGTCAAAGGTGGAGGTGTTATGGGTCAAGCTGAAGCTGCCCGTATGGTAATAGCTAAAGGGTTAGTTCAATGGACTAATGATATGGATCTTAAAGAAAAATTCATTCAATATGACAGAACAATGTTAGTTGGAGATCCAAGACGCTCAGAACCTAAAAAATACGGTGGTAGAGGAGCTAGAGCTCGTAAACAGAAAAGTTATAGGTAATCTTATAACTTTTTATATTAATATAGTATTTTACTTAATGCATATAATAAATAAATTTTTTATAGATAATTCTAAAAATCTTTTAAATTAAATTTAAAATGATTATAAAGATTATTATAAAGAAATATTTTTTTATAAATGTTAAAAAAATTTTGTAATTTACTATACTTTTTATTAAATTAAATAATTTTAATGGAAATAATTGAATTTATTTATTTTTTTATTAAGGTTTTTAATAATTATAATGAATGTAATTGGGTTTATTTATTTTTTTATTAAGGTTTTTAATAATTTTAATGGAAATAATTGAATTTATTTATTTTTCATTATTAGAAGTATTTTTTTATTATTAGTAAATTATTTTGTATAATTAGTAAGGAAATGATGATTTAATATGATTCCTGTACGTTGTATAAGCTGTGGAAAACCAGTTTCTGCATTTTTTGATGAATATCAAGCTAGAATGGCTGAAAATGAAGATCCAAAAGTTATTTTAGATGATATGGGCATTAAAAGATATTGCTGCAGAAGAATGCTAATTTCTCATGTGGAAACATGGGAGTAACTATGTGATCAATTGTAAATAGTTATAAGATTGATTTTCTATTAAATAATTCGTTTAAATTTTATAAAAATAATTTTAGTTTTGATTAACTAAAATAAGGGATTTATATGGCAACAAAAAAATTAACAAGATTTGAAAAAGCTAGAATTCTTGGTGCGAGGGCTCTTCAATTATCTATGGGTGCTAGACCTTTAGTTAAAGTTTCAAAATCTATTGATCCAATTGATATAGCTACATTGGAACTTGAAAAAAAAGTTTTACCTTTAAGTGTTAGAAAAGGAGATAAATAACCAGATATCATCTACATTTAATCTATTAAACTAGTAATCAGATAATATCTTAATAATTTTAACTTTAAAGATGTAATTTACATAATCTTAATAATTATCGTGATTATTATTTCTAATAATTATCTCATTATTCTATTAATGATTATTATATGTTATTTGTTTATTATAATCTAAATTTATAATATGGTAATCAATACAGTAAATTATTTATCACTAATTAATAAAAATTAAATCATTATTTTAAAATTTATTATTAAATTTTTAAAGAAATTAATTGTGAATTTGTAAACAAATTAATAGTGAATTTATTTATTAGCTTATTTTTAAGCTAATAATAACTTAAAATCATAAATTTTATAAATAATCATATTAAATATCATACTACAGAAAATCTATAAATCAAACTCTCATTTTTTAAAGATTTATCAATCTCATTATAGATTATTTAGTAATAAAACGCTTTTGAGGTGTTTTTTTTGGATAGTGTTATAGAAGACGTCCGCGTAAGAAAAATTTTAGACAGTAGAGGAAATCCTACTGTAGAAGTAGATGTAATAACATGGAATGGTTTTGGTAGAGCTGCAGCTCCAAGTGGTGCAAGTACTGGATCTCGTGAAGTTGTTGCTTTTCCAGATGGAGGAGTTGACAAGATTATAAGTGAGGTTGAAGATGTAATTTCAACAGAACTTATTGGAATGGATGCTGAAGATTTATCAGACATTGATTTTGTTTTAAAAGAAGTGGATGGTACGGATAATTACTCAGCTATAGGGGGAAATACAACTGTAGCGGTTTCTATGGCTGTAGCTAAAGCAGCAGCAGCTTCATTTAATTTACCACTTTACAGATTCTTAGGTGGAAATTTTAAAAACGAGATTCCTTATCCTTTAGGAAATATGATGAATGGTGGAGCTCATGCAGGTATTAATGCTCCAGATATTCAAGAATTTTTAGTGGTTCCAACCACAGCAGAAAATATTTCTGAGGCAGTATTTGCCAACTCTAAAGTTCATAAAAAATTAAAAGAACTTATCCAAACTAAAGATTCTAATTTCACTGGTGGTAAAGGTGATGAAGGTGGATGGGTTCCAAATATATCTAATATCACTGCTTTGGAAATTCAAGCTCAAGCATGTGAAGACATTGGAGATGAATTAGGTATTATTATAAAACCTTCTCTTGACATGGCAGCATCTGAAATTTGGGATGAAAAGCAAAAAAAATATGTTTATGCTCAAGATAATATCTCAAGAGATACTGGTGAGCAAATTGAATTTGTTAAAGATATAATTGAAACATATGGAATGTTTTATGTTGAAGATCCTTTTGATGAATCAGATTTCACTGGATTTGCTGAGTTAACTTCTCTTGTTGGAGATAAATGTTTGATTTGTGGTGATGATATATTTGTTACAAATAAAGAAATATTAGCTGAAGGAATAAAAATGAAAGCAGCTAATGCTATCATAATAAAACCAAATCAAATAGGTTCTTTATCTGCAACTTATGAAACTGTTAAATTAGCTAAAGAAAATGATATTCATCCTGTTGTATCTCATAGATCTGGTGAAACTTCTGATGAAACTATTGCTCATTTAGCTGTTGCATTTTCAGCTCCGTTAATAAAAACTGGAGCATTAGGTGGAGAAAGAATAGCTAAACTAAATGAATTGATTCGTATTGAAGAAGAGTTGTCTAATCCTGTAATGGCTAATATACAACTTTAAATAAAAATATTATTAATGAATCAAATGAATCTTTTTTAAGCATGGTAGTTTAGCTAGTGTTTTAAAGGGATTTTTTTAGCATGGTTAGTTTAGCTAGTGTTTTTAAGGGATTTTTTTTAGCATGGTTAGTTTAGCTAGTGTTTTTAAGGGATTTTTTATAAATATAGTTAATTATCATTTAAATAATTTGTATTATTTTATTAGATTTCCAAAGGTTAGGAGATATTATGGTAAAAATAGAAATAGATCATGATAAATGTGAGAATTCGGATTGTGGAGAATGTGCAGATGTTTGCCCAATGGAGATTTTAGTACTTGAGGGGGACAAAATTGTAATTCAAAACAAAGAAGATTGTAGCTTATGTGAAGTGTGTATGGATGTATGTCCTCAAGAATGTGTAACTGTTGAGGATGATGATTAGATTTTTGATTCATAATTGAGTGATTTAGTCTAATTAAATATTTATTTAGAGTTTACACAACTTCTTAAAAATAATATTCATTTTCATACAGTTAATGATATTTTAATTCAAAAATTACTTAGCTTTTAATTATCTTTAATTTAGCTTTAATTTAATTCCATTGGAATTGCATATTTTAAATCGATAATTGTTTAAAATTTAGTAATTTTAGAAAATTTCTTATATTATAAAATGAGGTCGTAGCACAATTCTATTTTGATGAACAAAATTAAAAAATTTTAATTATAATTAAATAAAATTTGATTTTCTAATTTTTTTTAAAATTTTTAATTTTTATTTATATCTTGTTGAACAAAAATTATTGTGCAACAGCCTCAAAATTTAAAATATTTAAAATTATTTTTTTAAAATTAATTTAAATAATTTTAAATTAGATAAAATATTGATTATGGATAAAACTTACCATTAAAACTATATTATAAGTGAATATTATTAAGTTTCACATTTTAACAAATATATGATAATCGAAAATTAGTATAGTGTATTATCATATTCTACATTTAATAATATATTTTTGATTAAATTTATCAATAATTTATCATTCATTATAAGCGAATCGTTATTTGCTTATTATTAACTTTATTAACTTTAAATCAGATATAAACTTTTAATTATTATCAAATAAGGATAAATAAATAAAAAAGAAGGTGAAATTTTGTCAGAGCTTTTAATACCATTAGAAAATTATTTAGCAGCTGGATTGCATATAGGAACACAACAAAAAACTAGTGACATGGAAAAATATATTTTTCGTGTAAGGTCTGATGGACTTTATGTTTTAGATATTAGAAAAACAAATGAAAGAATCATTTCAGCAGCTAAATTCTTAGCTAAATATGATCCAGAAGATATTTTAGTAGTAGCTACACGACAATATGGTCAAGCACCAGTTAAAAAATTTGGAGAAATTATTGGATGTAAAACTATTCCAGGAAGATTTATCCCTGGAACCTTAACCAATCCTAATTACAACAAATTCATAGAGCCAAAAATTATTGTTGTAACCGATCCAAGATCAGATTCTCAAGCTATTATTGAATCTAAACAGATTGGAGTTCCAATTGTAGGTTTATGTGATACTGAAAACTTACTTAGCACTGTTGATATTGTTGTTCCAGTGAATAACAAAGGGAGAAAAGCTATTGCTTTAGTTTACTGGCTATTAGCTAGACAAATTTTAAGAGAAAAAGAAATTATTGATGAATTTGAGGATTTGGATATTCCTGCAACTGATTTTGAACTTAAATTTTAATAATATATATTTTAAAAATATTATAAAAATTAAATTTTTTTAAAAATAATGATAAGATTATAATTTTTAATAATTGTCCAAATTTTTTTAAAGATTTTGATGATGTTATGATTTTTAATAATTGTCCAAATTTTTTTAAAGATTTTGATGATGTTATGATTTTTAATAATTGTCCAAATTTTTTTAAAGATTTTTTAATCAAATCATTTTTTTAAATTAGTTTATCAAGTTGTTTGCTGTGATTTTTTAATCAAATCATTTTTTTAAATTAGTTTATCAAGTTGTTTGCTGTGATTTTTTAATCAAATCATTTTTTTAAATTAGTTTATCAAATTATTTATCCATATACCTAGGGTATTGTTTAATTATTCATGATGATACGAAAACCAACTGTTGCTGGATTATTTTATGATAATAATCCAGAAGATTTAAAAAAAACTATAGAAAATTGTTTTACCCATGAATTAGGTCCTGGAAAAATTCCAACATTAGCTACACATAATGAAAATTCATCAAAAGATTGCAAGATTTATGGTGCAATAGCTCCCCATGCAGGATATACTTATTCTGGACCAGTAGCTGCTCATGCATATTATCAATTAGTTGAAAAAGGATTTCCAGAAACATTTATAATTCTTTGTCCTAATCATACTGGCATGGGAACTGGTGTTTCTATATTTTATGAAGGAAGTTGGGAAACTCCTTTAGGAAACATTAAAATTGATGAAAAATTTTCAAAAGAGTTAATAAAAACTTCTGAAATTATTGATCCTGATTTTTCAGCTCATTTGAAGGAACATAGCTGTGAAGTTCATTTACCCTTTTTGCAATACTTTTCAAATGATTTTAAAATAGTTCCAATAACTATGTGGATGCAAGATATTACAAGTTCTGAAGAGGTAGCTAAAGGAATTGTTAAAGTAGCTAAAAGCTTAAAAACTTCTATTTCAATTATTGCAAGTACAGATTTAACCCATTATGCTCCTTATGAAATAGCTACTAAACAAGATGATTTAATTTTAGGTGAAATAGCTAAAATGGATGAAAATGAATTATTAGAAGATATTGAAAACTTTAACATTTCTATGTGTGGTTATGGTCCTACAATAGCTACTATAAAGGCTACAAGAGAACTTGGTGCAAATAAATGCAATATATTAAAGTATGCTACAAGTGGAAATATTTCAGGAGACTTGAGTTCTGTAGTAGGTTATTGCTCTGGAATTTTCATATAAGAATTGTTCAGTATATTTAGCAAAAATGTTAATAACAAAAGACAAAAAAATAATTCAAAGATATAAATCAGAATTCAAAAAAAATATAAAATAAGAACTTAAATAATTAAAACAATATTATTTTGATCTATTTTTTAAATTTACAGATTGATTAATAGATGTTGAAACAAAATATTCTTATAAATTTATATATTTAATTATTAAGGTATTTTATTGTTTATTAATGAAATTTATCCTGATTTAATATATTTAAATAATTAAGAAAGTTTATTAATACTTACAATTAGCTATACTATTCATTATTAATAGAATATGAAAAAAATTATTAAATTAGGTTTATAAGCTTAATAGTAATTATAAAATATTGATTTAACAAGTTTAATAGTAATTTTCAGTGATACAATGGAATCAATAGCTTCAGCACCAGGAAAAACAATTTTATTTGGAGAACACGCTGTTGTTTATGGTGAACCCGCTATTGCAGGAGCAGTTAATAGAAGAGCAACTGTTAAAATTAAAAAAACTAATAATGATTTATCTATTTTAAAGTCTAAAGATTTAGGTTTTGAAGCTGAATTAGATACTAAAAAAAAAACATATATTTTAAAAAAAGGAAAACCAGGGATAATTCGATATATATTAGAGTCATTATCAAAAGTCCATAATCATTCCCCAATTGAAATAGATTTATCATTAGATATTCCTATTGGATCAGGTTTAGGTTCTTCTGCAGCAGTTACAGTAGCTACTTTAGCTGCTTTATATCAATATCATGGAAAAAAATTTAATAAGAAATTTTTAGCTAAACAAGCTCATCAAGTAGAGTTAAAAGTTCAAGGAATTGCAAGTCCATTAGATACTTCAATAAGCACTTTTGGTGGTTTGGTTTATCTTTCAAGAGATAAAAGAATAATTAAGTTTAAAAACTTATTGAATTCTTCATTTGTTATTGGATATACAATGAAATATGGCAATACTGGGAAAATGGTAAAATCAGTAAAAGCATTAAAAAACAAATATCCAAAAATTTTAAATCCAATTATAAAAACAATTGGTGAGATAACTGATGAAGCCAAACTAGCTATTGTACATAATGATAAAAATCGATTAGCTGAATTAATGAATCTCAATCAAGGATTATTAGATTCAATTGGTGTAAATACTAATGAATTATCTAGAATGATTTATATTTCAAGAAAATATGGAGCTATTGGTTCTAAATTAACAGGTGCTGGTGGTGGAGGAAGTATAATTGCATTTTGCCCTGGGAAAGAAAATCAAGTTTTTCGAATATTGAGCAAATATGATAATGCAATTAAAGTAAACTTTTCTAGAGAAGGAGTTCTTTATAGAACTAACAAATAATCAATCTTTATAGATTTAAAAGAATTTTACTAAATAAAAAATGAATTAATAAGGAATTAACAAAAATAATTTATCTTTTATAGATTTAAAAGAATTTTACTAAAATAGAAACACAATTAATAAAGAATTTATCTTTTATGAATTTTAAAGAATTATAGTGAATTGTAAATTTATTTTTATAAAAATTTAAATTTTTAATAAAATTTTAAGAAAAATAATATCTCTTTAAATTGTTTAAATATTAAATTAAATAATAATTTTTCTTAAATTTAGATAAAAATAATTTTAATAATATTTTTAATAAAAATGGAGTAAATAATAGTTTTTATTAATAAAATAATTACTTTAAATAAATGTATAAATAATAAAAACTTTGTTTTTAAACTTTGAAAAAATCTTTGATTTTTCAATGTTAGAAAATCTTCGTTTTTCTAAACTTATAAAAATAAAGAAAATCAACGATTTTCTAACTTGAGGAAATAAAAAATTTCTTCAAGTAAAAAATTTTTATAAATATTAAAAATTTCAATATATTCATTCATATTAAAAAATTTATTCATATTAAAAAAATTAATTTTACAAAAAACTATAATTAAATAAAGTAAAAAACTGTATTACACGGATTTTAATGAGGATGCCAATGATAATTTTGAAATTAGGTGGAAGTGTATTAACTAAAAAAGATTCTCATAATGCAGAAGTTAATTATAAGAATTTAAATAGAATAGCTAATGAAATTCATAATTTTTTTTTAGCTAAAGGCTCTAATTCTGATATTGCTAATGAATTAATCATTGTTCATGGAGCAGGATCTTTTGGTCATCCTCCTGCCCAAAAATATCAAATTGGAAAATCTTTTAAGAGAGAAGAATATCCTGAAAAGAGGATTGGATTTTCTGAAACTCAAAATTCTGTAAAGAGATTAAACTCAATTATTTGTGAGTGTTTACTTAGTAAAAAAATACCTTGTGTTTCTATTCAGCCATCTTCTTTTATTACAACTGATAATAAACGAATTAATTCTTTTAACTTAGATTTAATAGCTAAATACTTAGATGAAGGATTTGTACCTGTAATATATGGTGATGTTGTACTTGACGCCCAGTTAAAAATAGCTGTTTTATCTGGAGATCAAATACTCCAATATATAGCTAAAAATCTTAAATCTAGAAAAATTAATGAAATTATTTTAGGAACTGATGTTGATGGTGTTTTTACTAAAAACCCAAAAAAACATAATGATGCAAAATTAATCAGAAGAGTTAGTTCTTTAGAAGATATAGAAGTGTTAGAGTCTACTACAAACATTGATGTTACTGGTGGAATGATTGGAAAGATAAAAGAACTTTTAAAATTAGCTAATTTAGGAATCGAATCAAGAATCATAAATGCAAACAAGGAAGGATTAATAGCTAATGCTTTGTTAAATAAAAAGGTTGAATGTTCTCTTATTACGAAAAATAAATAATCATTTAATATTATTAATGGAGTTAAAACATTTATAAAACTTATTAAAATTTTATTAAACTATTATTAATTTAACATTATAATTTAGAAGGTTTTATTTAACTTTTATTATTTTAATATTGTAATTTAGAAGGTTTTATTTAACTTTTATTAATTTAACATTAAAATTTAAAAGATTTTATTAAATAATTATAATTTAATAATAAAATTATAATTTAATAATAATTTAATAATTCAATTTCAAGGATAATTTATCATTATAATTATATTAAAGAATTTTCAATGAGTTGGCTTTTTAAGAGGTCATTAAAATGTATAAACACGGATATAAATTAAAAATAAAAATAGGGATGAATTAGAAGGACAATAAAATGATTTCAGATAGAAAATTAGAACATCTTTTAATCTGTAAACACTATGATGTTCAATATCAAAAAAAAACAGGCTTTGAAGATATTGAACTTATTCATAGGGCACTACCAGAAATTAATAAAGAAAAAATTGACATTTCCACAGAAGTATTTGGAAAAAGATTAGAATCTCCATTGTTTATAACAGCTATTACTGGTGGACATCCTTCATCATTAAAAATAAATCAAGAATTAGCTATAGCTGCAGAAAGTGAAAAAATTGCACTTGGTCTTGGAAGCCAAAGAGCAGCTGTTGAAAATCCTGAACTTAATAAAACCTACACAGTAGCTCGTGAAAATGCTCCATCTACTCTTTTACTTGGAAATATTGGTGCTCCTCAAATTGATTATGCAGAAAAAGCTGTTGAAATGTTTGATGCAGATATTTTAGCTATTCATCTTAATCCATTACAAGAATCTATTCAACCTGAAGGAGATATTGATGCTACTGGTTTTCTTGATTCTATTAATAAAATAGCTAATCAAGTTGATGTACCGGTTATGGCAAAAGAAACTGGATGTGGAATTTCAGCTGAAGATGGAATATTACTTCAAGATGCAGGAGTAGATTTTATTGATATTGCAGGTGCTGGTGGAACAAGTTGGGCAGCTGTAGAAACTTACAGAGCAGAAAATAAGTATTTAGGTGAATTATTCTGGGATTGGGGAATTCCTACTGCTGTAAGTACAGTAGAACTTTCTTCTTCAGTTAATATACCAATTGTTTCATCTGGAGGAATTAGATCAGGACTTGATGCAGCAAAAGCTATTGCTTTAGGTGCTGATTCTGTTGGCATTGCTCTACCAATTTTAAAAGAAGCTTATTTAGGTAATGATGAAATTATAAAGTTTATTAAAAGATTCAATGAGTCTTTAAAGATAGCTATGTTTTTAGTAGGAGCAACAAACATAAAGGAACTTAAAAATTCAAATTTAATAATTAGTGGTAAAACAAAAGAATGGTTAGATCAGCGAAAAATTAATATAAAATCTTTTGGAATGAGGACATAACTTGAAATTAAAAATTATTATATTAAATCTTTTGGAATGAGGACATAACTTGAAATTAAAAATTATTACATTAAAACAGGGATTCAACACAATATTATTTATAGGAGGCATTTAGTTGACAGTAGAAGTTATAGCAATTGGTGGATATGAAGAAGTTGGAAAAAATATGACTGCTATAAAGGTGGGAGATGAGGTTGTAATATTTGATATGGGAATACACCTTGATAGAATAAGCATTCATGAGGATACAGATATTGATAGAATGCATAGCTTAGATTTGATTGAAAGAGGAGTAATTCCCGATGATACCTTAATGAAGGATGTAGATGGTAAAGTAAAAGGAATAGTTTTTACACATGGACATCTTGATCATATTGGAGCAGTAGCTAAACTAGCTCACAGATATGATGCTCCAATCATAGGTACTCCTTATACAATAGCCCTAATTGAAAGAACAATCAAAGGAGAACGTAAATTTTCAGTTTCAAATCCTTTAAATCCTTTAAATTCTGGAGCAAAAAAACAATTATCAAAAAATATCACACTTGAATTTGTTCAATCAACTCATAGTATTCCTCAAGCAGTTATAGCTACATTACATACTCCTGAAGGCATAATTGTTTATGCTAATGATTTTAAATTTGATAATCATCAAAAAATATCTCCTCCTCCTGATTATAGTAGGTTAAGAGAGTTAGGTAGAAAAGGAGTTTTATCTCTTATTGTAGAGACAACAAGAGCTAATGAGTTTCATGAAGTTAAAACATACTCTGAAAGAGTAGCTAGGATAATATTAGAAGATATTATGAAAGAACCTTTAGTTGATAAAGCAGGTATGTTAATAACTACTTTTTCTTCTCATATTGAAAGGATTCAAACTATTGCAGACATAGCTAAAAAGGGCGATAGACAAATTCTCTTTTTAGGAAGATCTATGGAAAGATACTGTGGAATAGCTGAAAATTTAGGAATATTGGATTTACCTGACAATGCTAGTGTGTTTGGAAATCCTAAATCTGTAAATAAAGCTCTTTCAAGAGCTGAAGATAGAAGAGAAGATTACTTACTTGTTACTACAGGACATCAAGGAGAACCTGATGCATTACTTCCAAGGATAGCTAGTGGTAGAACTCCATTTCAGGTTAGAAAGGGAGATAATGTTATAATTTCAGCTCCAATTATTCCTAATCCAACTAATGCAGCTAATAGGCATATAATGGAAAGTAGACTGATTTCTAGTGGTGCAAGAATTTATTCTAATGCTCATGTTTCAGGACATGCAGGAAGAGAAGACCACAGAGATTTCCTTAGGATGTTAAAACCATTACATATTATTCCTTCACATGGTAATTTAGAGATGTTAGCTGCTTATGGTGAATTAGCTGAAGAAGAAGGATATAGAATAGGAAATAATGTTCATATTCTTAGAAATGGTCAAGCTCAAGTGTTTAATGGTGGTATTTCTTAGAAGTAATTTATTTATCTCTTAAAATGGTTAAGTTTGTGTTTAATGGTGGTATTTCTTAGAAGTAATTTATTTATCTCTTAAAATGGTTAAGTTCGTGTTTTTAATAATGAGTATTTTTAGCAAAAATTATTTATTTCAAAAATTTCTTATTTAAAATGGGAAACTATTCTAAATCTTTTTGATTTAGTCAGATGATTTTTGTTTTTGATTTAGGCAGTGGATTCTTGTTTAGGTTTTTAGGCAGATGAATCTTGTTTGCGAATACTTATCAATAGTTTTATTTATAATTTTAAAAAGATAGAGGGATTTCATGGACAATTCAAATAATGAAGTAACGAAAGTCTTAGAACAATATTCTCAAGAAATTAATAAGGAAATTAAAGAGGTTCTTTCTACTATTGAGCCTGCTAGTCTTAAAAAAGCTTCAATTCATTTAACAAAAGCTGGTGGAAAAATGTTACGACCAGCTCTCACTGTTTTAGTCAGTGAAGCTGTTGGTGGCAATAAAAAAGATGCTATAAAATCAGCAGCAGCTATTGAGCTTATTCACACATTTTCACTTATTCATGATGATATTATGGATCAAGATGAGGTACGACGTGGGTTGCCGTCTGTTCATAAAAAATGGGGTGAACCAGTAGCTATTTTAGCTGGAGATACATTATTTTCAAAGGCATTTGAACTTGTAATAAATACTAAAGTTGATGGAACTTCTTTAGGAAATGAATCCTTTGAACGCATTAATCAAACATTAGCTACTGTAGCTGATGCATGTGTTAAAATTTGTGAAGGTCAAGCATTTGACATGGGTTTTGAAGGGAATTTTGATGTTGATGAAGACCAATATATTGATATGATATTTAAAAAAACTGCTGCATTAATAGCTGCAGCTACTAAAGCTGGAGCTGTTATGGGTGGAGCAGATGAAAAAGTTATCAAAGCTATGTATGATTATGGTAAACTCATAGGATTAGCTTTTCAAATTCAAGATGATTACTTAGATGTTGTAAGTGATGAAAATGCTATTGGAAAACCTGTTGGTAGTGATATAGCTGAAGGAAAGATGACTTTATTGGTTGTTAAATCATTGGCTGAAGCTAATGATGAGGATAAGAAAAGATTAATAGAAATTTTAAAATTAGATGATACTAGTCCCGAGCATGTATCTGAAGCAATAGATATTTTTGAAAAATATGGCTCTGCCCAATATGCTTATGATGTTGCGATGGAAAATGTAGAGAATGCCAAGCAAATACTTGAAATATTGCCTGACTCTGAAGCTAAACAAGCACTTTCATTGGTTGCAGATTTCGTTGTAAATAGACAAAACTAAAAAAAAAAAATTAATAATTATATTTAACATTTATTCCCTGCATTTTTTGATTAATTTTGATTTAATTTATTTTAAACTTTAATTTATATAGCTAATCTTTTTAATTTTGGTTTAATTTATTTTAAACTTTAATTTATATAGCTAATCTTTTTAATTTAGGTTTAAAGAATTTTAAACTTTAATTTGATATAGCTAATCTTTTTAATTTTGGTTTAGATTATTTAAAATTTTATTATTTCTCGTATTGGAAATAAAATTTTTAATAATCATTTATTAATTAATATAAATGATTATAGCTTATATTTTTTAATAAAAATAAATAATAACTATTTATTTTAAAAATTAATATAAATAAAATTGATTTTTTAAAAAATTAAGTAATTTTTTATTAATAATGTAATTCAAGCTTTTCTCCAGAACCATAAATAATCATTATTTAGTTCAATATTCACTTTTACAAATTTTACTAACATTTTTAAACCATCATACATGATATTTTTATAAAACACCAAAAATAAGAAAATTTTTTTTTTAATAATTATTACAATAGCTATTTATTTTTTTAAACTCGTTAAATATATGTAAAATAATAATATTTTTTTCAAAATGTAATATTGATTTTTGTTTTGTTATTTGGATAGTTTATAATAATAAGTATTATAAAACATAGAATAAAACATAGATATTGTAAATAACATTTTTGAAAAATAAGTGATTTAATAATAATTCACATTGATTTTATAATAAGGTATTGTTTATATAGTTAACTTGAAATAACTATTTTTAAATAATTTTAAGAGGGTCATTAATGAAAAATTTAAAAATAATATTAATAATCTGTGTAATTCTCATTGGAGTTACAGATATTGTTTTATACCATTATAGCCTAGATTTATTTTCACAATATGATGAAATTTCCCAAGGTACTAGTGATAATCAACAATTCACAGAAAATTTAAAAAATGCGAGTATTTATGAAGAAGAATGGTATAATAGCATGGATAAAGGAGTGATGTTTAAATTAAATAGTAATTTACACTCTCCAAGTAGCTTAAATAAAAGTTTACCTGAAATAAAATCTTTATTAGCTAAATCTAAAGATGCTAATGAAAACACATTAAAACATTTAAACAATTGTCAAGAATATGCAACAAGTGATGCCGAGAAACAATATATAGATTTACTTATACAAAAAGCTAATATTAATAAAAAAATCTATGATTCTTATGCAAAAATGATGAGTGAATATGAAAAATTTGCAACTAAGAAGCTAAGTGCTGCTGAATTAAGTGTTAAGATGACGGATGCAAAGCAAGATTTGATTGATAATAATGCTATTGACACGGATCAAGCAGCTTTAGATACTAAAATATCAAAGTTATTAAAAGATAACCCTGATTTCCAGAAAAAGTTAGAAAGCATGAATATTTCTCCTTCATTCCTTGGACAATCTTATTAAAATAGTTTTATCAAATATAAAGATATTTTTTTCATTTTTTTTTTTTTTTTTTTTTTTTTTTTTTTTTTTTTTTTTTTTTTTTTTTTCATTTTTTTTTAAAAAAAAAAAAAACAAGGGTTTTTTTTTTTTAATTTTTT
>WRMT01000011.1 GCA_009777005.1 Methanobrevibacter sp.
AAAGTTTGAATTAAATTATTTATAAAAAATTAATTAATTTTTTAAAAATCGATGTTATTCATATTAATTTTTAAAATAAATGGTTAATAATTATTTTTATTTAAAAATATAAATTTTAATTTTTTAGATTAATTAATAAAAGATTATTATAAATTTTTAAAAAAATCATTACTTAAAAACTATATTTCTCATACTATAATAAAAAATACTTAAAATATCTTTAAAATCATTTTAAACTTTAATTATTATTTTATTCATTATGAAAATATCTTTAAAATCATTTTAAACTTTTATTATTTTATTCATTATAAAAATATTTTAAAAACAATTTAAAACGTTAATGATACAATGATTGGAATTTCAATAGCTGGATTTGATCCATCAGGAGGAGCAGGAATAATAAGTGACATGAAAACATTTTCATCACTTGGAATTCATGGAACAGGTGTGATAACCGCATTAACTGCTCAAAACCCCTTAAAAGTATTTTCACTTCAACCAATAGCTACTGACTATATCGAAGAACAGATTGATTCTATATTTGATGGATATGGTAAAGATATTAGCTATGGAAAAACAGGAATGTTATACTCTGAGGAAATCGTAAAAATTGTAGCTAAAAAAATCAAAGAGTATGATTTAAAGATTGTTGTAGATCCAGTAATGGTTGCAAGTGCAGGTGATGATCTTTCAAAAAGTGAAATAGCTAAGTCTTTGAAAAAATATTTGCTTCCACATTCACTATTAGTCACTCCAAATATACATGAAGCTGAGCTACTTTCTGGAATAAAAATAGCTACAGAAAATGATGCAATAGCTGCAGCAGAAAAGATTGGAAAAATTTGTGATGTGGTAATAACTGGAGGACATCTTGAAGGAATTAACACAATAGATATTGATGGGAAACTAGATATTTTAAAAAAAGATCTTATAAAAACAGAAAATACACATGGAAGTGGATGTACCTTTTCAGCAGCTATTGTCGCTTTTATGGTTAAAAATCATGATATGATGACATCAATCAAAAAATCCTTTGATTATGTAGAAATAGCTATTAAACATGGAAGGTATGGAACATTAAATCCATCTTATGATATACTTAAATAAAATTTACTTATTTTGTAAAGTTTTAAGCTATTCCCATTGTTTAGCTATTATTAATAATTATAATAATAGTATTAATATTAATTCTTATTTAAAATTACATTAATATTTAGAGGTGAATTTATTCAATATATTTTTTAAATTGCTATAATATTTGTAATTTTTAGAAATATATTGATTTAATGTTATAAAATCCTCAGACTAAGTTTTAATCAGAAAAATATAGTTAATAAAGAATAATTATAATATAAATCAAAAAAAAAGATAAAAAGAAATTAAAAAGATAAAGAATAAGAATTAAATAAAAAAGATAAAGAATAAAGATTAAATAAAAAAGATAAAGAATAAAGATTAAATAAAAAAGATAAAGAATAAAGATTAAATAAAAAAGATAAAGAATAAGAATTAAATAAAAAAGATAAAAAATAAAATTAAAAAGATAAAAATTAAATTAAAAAAAATAAAATAAAAAAGATAAAAAATAAAAATCTTTTAAAAATATTAAATTTTCTTTCTGCTTCTAAATCCAAATATGAATATGCTTAATAAGCAGAGTAATACCATTGCTATTGGACTACCAGAAATTAACATAATAAGAACTGAAGTATCTTTAGCATTATCATTATTATCCTTATCCTCACTATTAATGCCGTCTACATTATCACCATTTTTACCATTATTCGCTTTTTTCTCTTTATCCTCTATAGGATCTGATTCAGGATCAGTTGTATTATCTGTAGGTTTAGTATCATTTGTATTATTGGTACTATTAGTACTATTATTGCTTTCAGATAAAATATCGAAAGGACGATTGTCAAGAGATTCTCGATAAATATTGTCTCCAAGGAATTCAACCTCGATTCTGCCACCAATAGTATAGGAATAATGCAGTGTAGCTACTCCATTACTGTCAGTTTCAGCAAGACCAATAAATTGACCATTCAAATAAAATACTGTCCATTTATTAGCTAAAGGTTTATTAAACTCATCAAAAAGTCTAGCAATAAAAGTTGTAGATTCATTCTCCTTTTGAATAACGGAAACAACAGTAGAAGTCTTAATAGGACGAACTGTTAATTCTACATTTGAAGATGTTCCTTCCCAAATATTATCCGAAGATGTTAAAATAGCTGAAATAGGATAATTACCTATTGGAAGTGAATCTAGAGAAACAAATATCCTACCATAGGAATCTGTATCAAATGTAGCTATGAATTCTCCATTGACATAAATATCAACTAACCTATTAGCTAATAGTCTACCATCTTCATCAACTAATGTAGCAACAATATTTGCGTCTTGAAGAGGATTAACAACAACATTCTTCATCTCAATAGAAGTAAAGATTTTTTCAACTTTTAAAGCACCAGACTCGTTAGACTCTGCTAAAGCAGATTTTTGAGTGAAATCAGCGAATATGAAAACATCACCAGCTTCTAAAGGAGTATAACTTATATAAGTCCTGCCACCAGCACTAGTTACAACTGTATGATTTTCACTGCCAATAGTAACTACTAAAGTTTCACCAATAAGTGGATTATCAAACTCATCAAGAAGAATGAGACCTACTATAGTATTACGGAATGGCTTAGAAATAACATTATCAATAATAATCTTAGTATTCACTAATCTAGAAGTCAAATTAATAGAATTATTAGACGGGTTAAAAGTACTATTGCCTCCATATACAGCTTCAATAAAGTAAGTAGAACCAACAGGACCAATAGGAGTATAAGCAATAATAGCTACACCAGTGGAATTAGTAAGACTAGTTCCAATATTTATTCCTTCAACATAGAAAGTAATAGTAGCTCCTACTACAGGTCTATTAAACTGATCAAGAACTAGAGCAGATATATTATTGGAATAATTATATATCATGTCAGTGGATGTATCCACGTTGATTGTAGTGTTTAAAGGTAAAATATTCAAATATCCGCTAGTATTAGCTGCTTCAAAATAATTATCTCCTAAGTAGACAACAATCAAATCACTATAATTTCCAGAAACATTATAGGTTAAGTATAAATTAAACTTTCCATCAAGAACTGGAACATTTGTGTAAGTAGTACCATTAATTATAATATCTACTGTACCATTAACAATCCAATCATTTTTTGAACTAATTATAGAACCATTAATAATAAAAGGTATGGTAGCATTTTGAGTAACATTTTCTACTACAACTGTAACTGGTATCTTATAGGCATCAAAAGGAGTACTACTAGCATTATCCTCACCAACATTATCTTGATCAACTCTAACAGTAGCAATATTATTAATAGTGCCATTACCCATTATACGAACAGTAATATTAATATTGGCAGATTGTCCTAAGGCAAGGTTACCAATATCCCATGTACCTGTAGAACTAGTATATGAACCTTGAGATGCAAGACTAGATACATAAACCAATCTTGAATCAAGAAAATCAGTTACCCTAAGACCACTTGCATCATCAGGACCATGATTTGTCAAAGTAATAGTAAAAACCACTAGGTCTCCAATTATCACGTTAGGAGTAGAATTACTAGTTTTGGAAATTGTTAAATTAACAGTAGCTTTAATATCTAAAGTAGCATTATTACCTGTAGTAGTATTATCACCAATATTAACCTCAGAAACAGAAACATTAGCAACATTAGGAATATTTCCAGTACCATTTACACGAACAGTAATAGTCAAAGTCAAAGTCTGATAAACTTCAATGAAGCCAACATTCCACACACCAGTAACACTATCATAATTATCTGGAGAACCAGTACTTCCAACATAAATTAACCTATGATCCAATATGTCATTAACAACAACATTTGTACCATTATCAGGTCCGTGATTTGTCAAAGTAATAGTATAAGTTACAAGATCCCCTACAGTTACATTGCTACCTGTAGCATTACTAGTCTTAGTAATTGTAAGATTAACAGTAGGAGGAAGAGTCAAATTAATACCATTTGTACTATTTTCTCCAATGTTAATTTCATTTACTGTAACATTTGCAACATTAGGAATAGTACCAGTACCATTTACACTAACAATAATATTCAAAGTAACAGTATTACCATTAGCTATAGTTCCAACATTCCACACACCAGTAAGATGATTATAATTTCCAGAACTACTACTTATAAAAATCAATCTAGAGTCAAGTTTATCATTAACCATAACACCAGTAGCGTTATCAGGACCATGATTAGTTATAGTAATTGTATAAGTTACAAGATTTCCTACAGTTACATTACTGGTTGTAACATTACTAGTCTTAGCAATTGTTAAATTAACAGTTGGATCAAGTGTAAAATTAGTACTACTACTGTTATTGCCAATATTGGTCTGTTGAATACTAACATTTGCAACATTAAAAATATTGCCAGTACCATTAACACGAACAACAATAGTTAAAGTAAGGGTATCTCCTACATTAAGATTTCCAATATTCCACACACCAGTAAGAGGATTATAATTTCCAGAACTACTACTTATAAAAATCAATCTAGAGTCAAGTTTATCATTAATTAGAACACCAGTAGCATTATTAGGACCATAATTAGCTATAGTAATAGTGTAAGTAACAAGGTCTCCAACAGTCACATTAGTTCCAGTAACATTACTAGTCTTGTTAATAGAAATATTAGCACTAACTGGAACAGTTACATTAGCTATATTAGAAGTATTATCTCCAATATTTAGTTCAGTTGAACTAACATTAACAAAATTCCCAATAGTACCAGTACCAACAACACGAACAGTAATAGTCAAAGTTATATTACTATTAGAATTAATGCTTAAACCAGTCCATGATTTAGTCACAGTATTATAACCTGGTCCACTTTCAAAAACAAAACGAGGATCCAATTCATCAAAGACTGTAACACCAGTAGCATCATCAGGACCATGATTATGGATTGTAATAGTATAAGTAACAAGATCTCCAACAGCCACTATGCCACTAGTAACATTACTCTTCTTAGTTATAGTCAAATTAACAGCAGGAGAAACAGTGAAATTAACAATATTAGAACTATTAACTCCTACATTATCATGAATAGTACTAACAGTTGCAGTATTAGAAATATTACCAGTACCCCTTACACGAGCAAGAAGGGTCAAAGTCATACTTTGGTAAAGGTTAAGGTTTAGTCCATTCCAAAGAACATGACTACCATTGAAAAAACCACCATTAGTTGCACTTTCAAAAGCCAAACGAGGATCAAGAAAATCTGAAACAAGAAAATTAGTAGCATTATCAGGACCATGATTTGTTACAACAATAGTGTAAGCTATAATATCTCCAAAGTTCACTGCAGAACTTACATTAACAGACTTTACCATAGTAAAGTTTACAGTAGAGGGAGTAGTAACATTAGTACCACTAATATTATTACCATTATTATTGTTATTTTCATTTACATCAGTAATGTTTGCAAAATTAGGAATATCACCAGAACCATTAACAATAACAGTTATGGTTAATGTTACATTATCACCAGAGTTAATGTTTCCAACATTCCATATACCATTGATATTATTATAAGTTCCATCCCCACTATGGCTTTGATATATTAGGCGATAATCTAACTGATCATGGACTATAACGCCAGTAGCTGTATCTGGACCATAATTATGCACAACAATAGTATAAACAACACTGTCTCCAACTCTCACAGTACTAGTAGCATTACTAGTTTTAGTAATAGTTAAATTCACAACAGGTAAAATTTCAGCTGTACCAGTACTAGTAGTTGAAGAATTACTAGCAGTATAATTGCCATTACCTTCAAAAACACCATACCAAGTATAATTGCCAGTAACAGGGAATGTATAATTAGCTATAGCTTTACCTGAAGAATCAGTAACAGCAAAAGTATAATAAGAACCATTAATACTATAAAGACGAAGAGTAAAATTTTCAATAGTTCTATTTTTTTCATCATAGAGTGTAGCATTTAATATAACAGGTACACCACTATTTCCTAAAACATAGCTATTAACAACAATATAAGTATCTAACTTAAAGAATTCAAGAATTGTACTTTCATTGATTGGATTATAATTTAAATTTTCACCATTATAAACCACATTATAAGTCAAGTTACCAGCACTAACTACATTATATCCACAGCTAACAAAACCATTATCATCAGTTGTATTATTTCCTACATATTCTTCAGCTACATAAAAATGAACTAAAAGACCCGCAATAGGATGTCCCTCATTATCTGTAAAATTAGCAGTAAGACTAACATCATCTGTATACTTGCCACTAGTAGAACCTAAATCAACAGTTAAACCAGTAACTTTAGGTGTAGAATTAGTTCTAACATCAAAGTATAATAACTGGTTATCTATCTGGAAATAACCATTTTGAATAGCTTCATTTGTAAATGGTAAAGTAATCACAGTACCATTTGCATGAGCTGTGAAATAATGAATTTCCTCAAAAAATGGCTGAGAAAAGTGTACATCGCCCCAGAAAGGAGGAAGACGATTAACATTAAAACCAGAGCTACTATCATTAGTAGTTATAGTATAGGTATAATGAGCAGAGCCATTCCAAAGATTTGGATTACTAATATTAACAACAACATAATTATTAGGAATATGGCCAATAGCATACTGATTATTATCTCCCCACCAATTATAATCAACATTAACACCATTAAGGTTGTTAATCGGAACAGCATTTTGAGAAGTATTTGTCCACAAAGTATTTGTAAAAACACCAGGACTACTACCACTGTTGTTAAAAAACCGATTATAATTTGCAGTCAAATAATTAGCAGCATAAATAGCATTACCTAAACCACTATCAGAAACTATACCTCGAGCCCTATTAAACTCAAACTGACAACTGTAAACCTGATTAGTTACTCCAGGAATAGCCATAGCTGCAACAGCACCACCATTAGTTCCAGCAATATTATCTGTGAAAATACAATATGCTATATTAACACCAGCACCAGAACCAATAGCTCCACCATAACCATAAATAGCTTCATTACTAGTAAAATTAGAGTTATTAGCATAGAAAGTACCAGTACTAGGAACACCAACAGCACCACCATAATCAGTAGCTATATTGTCCATAAACTCAGAATCATAAACATTAATAGTACCAGTTGTAAGACCAATAGCACCACCATAACCAGAAGTACCATTAGCTTTGTTCCTCTTTAAAGAAGAATTACGAACATTAACAGTACCTCCAGTAGCACCAATAACACCACCAAAGTTTAAAGCAAAATTATCATTCATTTCAGAATTAAAGATATTTACAACACCATTAACACCATTGATACCAACAACACCTCCAAAGTTACCTGCATGGTTATTACTTACTTCAGAATCAGTAACATTAATAGTACCTCCAATAACACCAAAAACACCGCCATAATTTCCAGCAGAGTTATTGTAAATATTATTACAATCTTGAAGTACTATAGTACCAGAACTACTAAGACCAACAACACCACCGTAATCTAAGGCATAGTTATTAAATATCGCTGGGCAAACATTAACATTTATTCGACCACCAGCACTACCAGCACTAAAAGCACCACCATATTTAGCCCAATTTCCATGTATAATTGAATTATTCAAGTTAATTACAGCATTAGCACCATTAACACCAGCAACTCCGCCATAAGAAATAGCAGTAGCTGAATTATTTCTAGCAGAATTATTAAAAAACTCTGAATTATATGCATTTATTGTACCACCAGGTGTACCTAAGGCACCACCATAAGCAGTTGATCCATAAACATAGTTTCCACTGAAATTAGCATCACGAACAGTTATTGTTCCTGCACTAGCTCCAACAGCACCTCCATATTCAATAGCATTATTATTATTGAAATTAGAATTATTCACTGTTATTGTTCCAGCGGACGCAACAGCACCACCATAGGTACCAGCATGATTATTTTCAAAACCAGAATTATCCACATCTATTCTACCACCACTAGCATAAGCAACTACAGCACCACCATAAGAGCCAGCTTGATTATTTTCGAAATAAGAATCTTTTACAGTTATTGTTCCAGTAGATTGAGCAACTACAGCACCACCATAAGAGTCAGCTTGATTATTTTCGAAATAAGAATCTTTTACAGTTATTGTTCCAGTAGATTGAGCAACTACAGCACCACCATAAGAACCAGCAACATTACCAATAAAGGTACAATTATCCAGATTAATAGGGCCAGCACCATAAGCAACTAAAGCACCACCGTAATTAGTAGCACTACAATTTATAAAGCGAGTGTTAGTAAAATTATGATCATTTGTACCATGTGAATATAAAACCCCACCTTGGTTACCAGATCGACAATCAGTGAAATTTGTATTATTAATAATCAAATCACCAGCACTACAGAAAATACCACCATGACCATTAGTACTATAACAATTATTAAAAGAACTATTTACAATTGTAATTGTACCATAAGCTCCTCCAAAATTACGTATAACAGCACCAACGCCACTTCCTCCTAAGTTATCAAAAATACAGTTATATATATTAATAGGATTAGTGAAAGGAACAGTATTTGAACCACCAGTTGCTTGAATAGCAGCACCACTACTACCAAGATAGATATTTAATATTTTACTATTATTAATAGTGAAATTAACATTTCCTGCAAGAATTGCAATAGCTCTTCCTCCAGTGATGTTATTAAACTCAACAGAATCAATATTAACAATACTATATCCATAAAATTGAACAGTTCCAGCATTACCAGTACCACTACCACTAGCACCACAATTAATTTTTAAATTATATAAATTATATTTTTTCCAATTAGTTGCAGTACCAGCACTAGTACTAATGAAATTAGAGCTTCCAGGACGTATAATAACATCAGCATCAGTATCATTACCAATGATAGTTACATTCCTACCAATAGTAAGAGCCTGATTACCTGTTCCAGAATAAGTTTCTGGTTGTATAATTATATTAAAATTTTCTTTATTAGCTAAATTCCCAGCACTATAAGCACTACCAATAGTTAATTTAGGTGAATCAAAAGTACCAGGATTATTATCATTACCAGTACGAGCTACATAATATATATCTCCAGTTAAAGTATCATTCCACATATGTGTTAAAGAAGCAACAGTAAAAGATATTTGATTTTGACTAATTTTTAAATTAGTTTCTCCATTTCCGATATAAGATGCATGAACAACATAAGTTCCATTTACTATATCCAAACCATAATTAGCTATACCATTACTTATAGGAACTCTTCCAGAAAATTGATTATTAATATAGAATGCAAGATCACCATTTAGGTTATTACCATCTAAATCTGTGATATAAGCTTCAAAATCTATTCTGTTAGTGGGATAAGTAGAAGATGCATTTACAGTAACAATAGCATTAGTTTGTTCATTATTTATAAAATTACAATTATCAAAAACAACAAAGCCTGGCCCATCTATTGAGCCATTAAATTTATTTACAGGACTATTAAAATCAGCAATATCATCATCACTGTAGAAATAATTGCTAATAATAGTTAGATTATATAAAGTTAAAGTATTTCCACTTGAAACATTAAAAGCCCAATCACCAGAGTCAAGATAAATAATAGTGTCCGTTTTACTTGAACCAACTATAGTCACATCTTTATCAATGGTAATATTACTATTATCTACACCGCTATAGATTCCATCAGCTAAGTTTAATGTACCTCCACTGGAAATATTTGATATTCCTTGTGAAATTCCACCTTCTGTGGAATTGGTCAAATTACTCGCACTAGCTGAGTGAACACAAAAGAATACAAGCAAAGTCATGATGATTAAAAAAGATATTTTCATCAATGACTTATCAAAATTTGAGATACAAATACCTCCTTAAGAATAGGGATTGTAAATTTTTCTAATCCTAATCACAATATCACATTGATAATGTCGAAACTTGAAAATAATTTGAACTGCCATGTATGTCAGATTTACAAATAAAGCGTTATATTCACTTTGATTCAAATTTTAATCCTCCATATAAAAAATGTGGAAATGTGAAAAAGATAAAACTTTACAACATCAAGAATACAGTTCATAAAAATACATTTTAAACATTAAAAATCATTCATAAATAATAAAAACCACAAAATGTAGTTTTTAAAACATATACTCGTTTTAAATTATCATATTAATAGAAAATTCTCTTAATTTTTAAAATTATAATCAAAATCTTACTCAACAATCAAGACACTTATACATTATTTCTTACTCAATGATTTGAAAGACATACAATAAAATCCAAAAATTGAGAGACATAACAACAAAAATCCAAATGTTGAGAAACATAACAACTAAAATCCAAAAATTGAAAGGATATTACATTTATCAAATTTAAAAATCTTTGAATTCAACTAAAATCCAAAAATTGAAAGGATATTACATTTATCAAATTTAAAAATCTTTGAATTTCAAAAAACTTGTCATGAATTCAATAGTTAAATTGGTTGAAGTATACAGTTCAATGAATTGCATCCATAAGATTATAATTATAAATTAATAATATATGACACTTATATAATAATAGAAAATTAATATATAAAAAATTTAAAATATATTTACTTTAAAAAATATGCGTATACATTTCTATAATAAAACTTAATGATTTATTCTAATTCAAAAATCTTTGACACTTATACAATTAATATAAAATTTATTCATATAATATCAAAATTTTATTATAAATATTATATTATTATATACAGTTCTATAGATTTAATATATGATTAAAATTTAAAGAATACTAATAAAAGATAATTATACACTGATAAAAAAGTATTCATATATTCTTAAAAATTTTTATACACAGTAATTCTTATATACAGCTCAATAAAAATAATCAAATAATCTATTTATTTTATAATAATTAAAATCATTACATTTTCAAATATTTACAATATCATCACCTTAGAGTATAAATAGTTACACAATCTCTATAAAATAGGAATATTATATAAATCTATTTCACAAAAATTAATGTAATTATTAAATATGTTCATACATATTAAAATACTTATCGATTTATAAAATTTATTATATTATCATATTTTTCATTAATATTATAAAAAAATATTATCACATTCAATGCTTAAAGTTTAGAAATTATTTGAAAATTCTTTAATTTTATTTTTATTCAGGTAAAATTGTTTTTTCACATGTAATTCCAACTAATTGTCCATTTGTTTTATCAACTAGCTATTCATCAATTGATTTTTCAGTAAAATATTTTTCATCAAGATTTTTATAAAATATTCTTTTAAATTAGATAATAATGGATTTTTATAAAATATTCTTTTAAATTAGATAATAATGGATTTTTATAAAATATTCTTTTAAATTAGATAAAAAAGGATTTTCATCGATTTTTTCATAAGTCTTAAAGAAAATAGCTTAACTAATGATTATTAAAACATTAATTTATTTTTAAAAAGTGATTTTTATTCATTTAATTTATTAAAATGAATAAAAACTTCTTATATTCTATTTTATGTTTTTAAAAAACAAAAAAAAACAACAACAACAAAAATAGTTAAATTTAGAATTGAACTTAAAAATAAGAAAAAAAGTAAAAAGATTAGCTCATTCGAACCACATGAAAATATACTCATGTTTTTCACACCAAACACAAATGGATCCTTCATAAAGACCATGTGCTGGCTGTAATTCCAAATAGCGAGTTTATGATATGATTCAAGAAGACCTAAAATGGTTAAAGAATATCTAACGATGAAGTTTACTTTCAAAGTGATAGATTCCCCAAATTACTAATTGTCTTAATCACATATTTTAGAAGAAAAAAACCAATTGATATTTATTGGTTTCAAAGCAAAAAAACTGGAAATAAGTGATTTAAATGAAAAATAACTAACTATATTTAATGCCAAATTTTATTTGTTATAAATGTTTAAGTAAAATAATAGCTAAAAAAACCAATTTTATAGTAACAAATAATACACCTGGAAATGGATGTATCTTTTCAGTAGCTATTGTCACTTTTATGGTTAAAGTAATAATATAAATGTTTCAATAGAAAAATTATTTGATTATGAAGAATTAGCTAATAGCTAATAGTTAATAACTAATAGTTAATTATTTATTATTTGTTTAATGCTTGTTGAAATAAGACATTAAGATTTAGGAGATGTAATTTATGGACAATATATTTTTTTTAACTGCTATAATAATCGTAATTCCAATAATTGGAGTTTTAATAACAATCTCATATTATATAGCAAAATATATTACAAAAAAAGCCGTGGAAAAAGGAATAATTGACTATACAAAGTTCCCCTTCATAGTATTTTCAACATTCTCTCTTTTATTGTTAGCTATATCTTTAACACTTCAATATCTTCTTTTATAGGAAAAAATATAATTTGAAAAGACTTGTGATAAAATGAATTTCAAAGGTTTAATAGAAATACTTGAAAAAAAGGATAACTAAATATTCAGAATTATTAAAAAAGAAAAAAAAAGAAAAAAATAGATTTTGATGGAAAATAATCCATTAAAATAGAGATGATTAAAGTTAATGAAGATGACTTTGAAATGGGGGACATGTAAACTAAAATTTAAAAAAGAAAAAACATAATATGCAAATATGATGTGGGGAGATAGGAGTATTATATTTTACCATAAAAAAAAGAAGATTTAAAAAATCACAATTTTGATAATGGATGGTTTATTCTCCAATGCTGTTGATACTATTTATCTTAAAGTTTTAAATTACTATTTTTCAACATAAGTTTATTTAAATGTATCATTAGAAAGTAACATCTTATTTGGGTCAATTGCTGAGACAATAACAACAATTGTTTTACCTATTTTAAAGTAGTCCCTGTTCCTTGCTGGAATTTGAAACAGTGCTTTTGTTTCATAAGAAGAACCATCCTCATGTTTTACTTCTAAAACCAAGCCAAAATCTGTAAAATCTCCTCGATTTCTCCCTCCTACTCTTCTTGTGAAAGAATGTTGTTCATAAATATCCATGATAACTGCTTCTGATTTATAGCTTTTAGAAAATGCTTTAACATCTGTCGAAGAAGATTTCCAAGAAGACAAGATTGCCAAAATAAACAATGAAGGTATAAATATAGCAATCAAGGATAAAAAGATACTCAAAAAAGTATCATTTACATTATGCCATATCATACTAATTCCTGCATACATGGCATAAACCATGATAATAATCAATGCAGAAAAAAATATTCCAATCACTATATTTTCTTTATTTAAAATCATTTTAACCTCATTTTTCATTATTATATTTATTTATGTATTAAAATTCAAGAGTTAAACTATTTTTTAAGAATTTCAAAGACTTAGTGAGATAAAAACAATGATTTTCCCTGGAATTTCACTACTAAACCCAAGAAATATACATGTCCAAAAATATTTTCCATCCCTTTCTTTTTCATATTTCCGACATAAATTTTATTTAAATGTGTCATCAGACACTCGTACTTTATTAGAATCATTAGCTGAGACATCAACAATAATCGTTTTGCCAATTTTAAATTGATCCATATTTCTTATCGGAGTTCGAAAATATGCATTGGTTTTGTACGAAGAACCATCCGTGTGCTTTATTTCCAAAACCAGGTCAAAACTTACATAACCTCCTCCTCTGGAAATTTTTCGCATGGCAATATCGACGATAAGTGCTTCTGATTTGTAACCTTCAGAAAATCCTTTAGTATCTGGAAAAGATAATTTCATAGCATATACTATGGAAAAAATTGCCAACAAAGGAAAAATTATGGTAATCGACAATAAAAAATACTTCAAAATAGTATCATCCACATAATACCATATCATGTTAAGACCTGCATACATCATATAAACTAGGACAGCAGTTAGGACAAAAAATAATATTCCAATCATTATTTTTTCTTTATCTATAATCATTTTAACTCCTTATTGTTTTATTTTTTCATGCTGAGTAATTGAGGATATCATATTATTATGGGAATAAAGCAAGTGTGTTAAATGAAAAATAAAAATAAAACAATCACCTAACACAGACACAAACACAAACTTAAATCCACAATTCAAAAAAAAGACACACCCCAGATCATAATCATGAAAACTCCTTAATTTATCAGCTGTGACAAGATCGGCACTTTTTTCCTGTTATTACTTGTTTTGATGCCATTGATTCCTGTGTTATCATTAAGAAGTGTCCTTTTTTTTTATCTTATTCTAATGTATTCTGACTATTCCTTTTTTATTGTCAAAATCTTCATCAAAACTAACTATTTCATGTATTTTTAATTTTTCCATGATTGCCATAATTGTACAATCAGAATAACCAATAGTTCCATCATATTTTACAGATATTCTTATTGCATTTTCATATATTTCTCTAGTTTCATTGTACACTCTGTGTGTATTGATTAATATTTTATAAAGCTCTTTTATTTGTTTTCCATTGAATAAACCTGTTAATCCATTTAATGTTTCTGCTATTACTACATTAGATATTACTTTTTCAGCATGTTTAACTTTGGGCATTAAAGTAATGCGTTATTGTGCCATTGGTCTTTGTTATTTACTATTGCAAGTAAATAAGACGTGTCTATAAAAATCAGTAGCTAAACTCCTCTTCCCTGTCCTTTTCTTTTTAATTCCATTGCATTTGCATCTTTACTTATCATTCCAATCATGTCTTCAAATTCATGTTTATCTTTTGTTTTTCCTAGATTAATTGTAGAACTATCAAATTGCATAGTTTCAATTTGATTTTTTAGAATATTTTCATTATTAAGACCCTTTTGCAAGTAATCCTTTATTATTTCTGTTTGTGTAGTTTCTTTTTCCAAAGCCACTCTTTTTATTTGTTTAATAATGTTTTTATCTAAAATTAATGTTGTTCTAATTTTCTGATTTTGCATGTAATTACCCTCTTTAAATAGTAATATATATTACTATATTGCTATAATATATAAATTTTAATTATAAAAATGTCACTGTTAAAGTCAACTGCTTGAAAACATTAAATTTTCCATTAATTGGTAGAAAATATGAGTTAATGAGGTGTGTTTTTCAAGATTATCAACATTTATTTCTATTTTTTTTACCTTCATCATTTTATTGTTTAATTTTTGCAGTTTTTTCCCAAATTGACAATCTTCAACTTTCAATTCAAGCTTCTCATTTTCAGTAAAACGTGATTCTTTAATAGTTTTTCCTTTAATTTATTCAAATATTGATTTTGACAATGTATTGTTACAGTTATCATACACTATTCCTCATAAATAAAATGAATGATAATTTACACTCATAATTAAACATATAACCTTATTTTATTATATTAATATATACTAAAATTATTAGCTTAAAATGACTCATATTTAAATATTTCAAGTCAAATATCTTTAAAAAAGCATAGGGGTGAAAAAAGGTAGGATTTAAATATTTCAAGTCAAATATCTTTAAAAAAGCATAGGGGTGAAAAAAGGTAGGATTTAAATATTTCAAGTCAAATATCTTTAAAAAAGCATAGGGGTGAAAAAAGGTAGGATTTAAATAATGATAATAAAAATTAATTTTCACTTTAAAAAATCTTTAGCTATTTTTAAAATATAGTGGTTTGCAAAATTAATTTTATTTTATTTAATAAATTATTGGAATCTTTAAAATTTATAATTTTATTTAAATTATTTTATTTAATAAAATAATGAGTAATATAATTTATTTTTATAAAAAATATTATTAAAAATAGAATTATTAAAATTAAATAAATTATAATAAGTTATAGCATGTTTCAATTTTTATGCAGATTTTTTAAATATATATATTTTCCAAAAAATTTGTTCAAAATTTGGATTTTCATGAAAATAAATTTACAAACCACTATAAATAAAAATATCCTTTTTTTAACTTTAAAAACATGATTTTTAAATAAAGATTAATATAATATTCATATTAAAAAATAAATTAAATTTGTATGTTTATTAGGAAATTAATTACGTTTTTATGGAAAAATTTGTTGGATTTGTATGTTTATTAGGAAATTAATTTTGTTTTTATGGAAAGATTAGTTGGATTTGTATGTTTATTAGGAAATTAATTTTGTTTTTATGGAAAAATTTGTTGGGTTTGTATGTTTATTAGGAAATTAATTTTGTTTTTATGGAAAAATTTGTTGGGTTTGTATGTAAGTTAAAAAATTAATAAAAATTATATGAAAAAATAAATAAATTTTTCATTTAAAAATTTATAAATATTGTAAAAATAAGTTTTACACTAAAATATAGAGAAGAAATTTCTCTTTTCCTGTTTATTAATCCATTTAGATTATTTAGGAATAAAATCTCCTTCTTCATTTTCAATATAAACATCATCTGGAATAAGTGAATCTATATTCTTTCCTGATTCTTCTAATTCTTTTATAATCTCATTTCGCAGTTCGATATATGATATTTTACCTACTTTGGTAAGTGGTAGCTCCTTTCTAAATATAAATTCTTGTGGAGTACTCCATATACTTAGATATTCACGACACCGTTCTAATAATGCTGATTTTAATTCATTTGATTCTTTAAATTTTTCATTAAGAACAATATATGCACGAATTTTTTCTATTTTATACGGATCAGGAACTCCTATTACACAACAATTAGCTACTGCTTCATGGTCCATTAATACATTCTCAATTTGTGTTGGGAAAACTGAATATCCTGAGCTCTTGATTATTCTTTTTATTCTTTGTTTAAAGTATACAAAACCATCTTTATCCATACTTCCTAAATCACCTGTATGGACCCATGTATGTCCATCTTCATGTTTTTGAAGTGTTGATTCAGTTTCTTCTTTTTCTTTGTAATATTCTAACATTACTGTTGGTCCTGAGATACAAATTTCCCCATCTTCATCAGCAGCACATGTATCTTGAGTTCCTACTTTACAAATTTTATACAAGGTATCTGGAAATGGAATTCCTATACTTCCAAAACGATATTCTGTTTGGGGAGTTAAACAACTTGCGGTAACAGTTTCGGTTAAACCATAACCTTCTCTTATACTAACTGTAGCTCCACGTTCACCTATGAAATTCTCAAATTTAACTTTAATATCATTAGCTAAAGTGTCTGCACCAGAAAATACTCCTTTAACATGAGAAAAATCAGAATTAGACATAGCTACACTGTTTGTAAGTGCAGTAAATAAGGTGGGAACTCCTGCAATGAATTCTGGTTTGTGTTTTTTAAATGATTTTGCAAAGTCTTCGGTGGAAAACTTAGGAACAAGGATAATTGTACCTCCAAATGTCAATGCTGTGTGCATTGTTACTCCTAAACCAAAACCATGGAAAAATGGCATAATACACATCATCTTATCATTTAAATTTACATTTGCTTGAGATCCTGTTTGCAGTGCAAGAGCATTGAAATTTAGATTAGATAAAACCACTCCTTTTGGTGTACCTGTAGTTCCGCCAGTGTATAATATAACTGCAGGATCTTCTTTTTTAGCTGTTGGAAAGTCGTTAAATGTTCCATTTTCTCCTATTTTCAGTAGCTGTTTCCACTTGATTATATTATCTCTTTCTGGAATTTTTGGAACTTTACGCCCAGCTAATAACCAATAACCAAAACTTTTTAAGGAATTGAGATAATCTGAAACTTCACATACGACTGTTTTTTTTAAGTTCACATTATCTTTAATTTTTTCAAAGTTTGCAAATGCAAAATCAGTTGTAAGTGCAAATTCACTGTCTGTTAAATTTATAAAGTACTCTATCTCTTTAGGAGCAGATAAAGGATGTATCATATTTGAAATAGCCCCTATTTTATTGATAGCATAAAAAGCGATTGTTGCTTGAGGTATATTCGGTAAACAAACGGTTACTTTATCTCCTTTTTTTACTCCTAATTTGATTAAAGATTGTGCACATTGATCAATTAAATCAATTAATTGTTTATAACTTAATTTTAAACCCATAAATTCCAATGCATCAATATCACTAATTTTTTCTTCCACAAGTTTTATCATTTGATACATATTTTTATCAGGGTATTCAATATTTGGAAAAGTAGTTTCTGGGTAATACTTTAGCCAAGGTCTATCATAATTAAGTTTATCTTCAGAAGGTTTTAGTATATATTCATTCAAATTTTTCATATGATTGATTCCTGTGTTTTTAGTGAGTAAATAATTTTAAATTTTAATTCATAGCTACATTTATTAATAATAAAAGTTATTTGATTTCTTATTTTTTACATATTCATAGTAAATAACGATTTTTAATAAATAGTATTTATATTTTTATATTTTCTTTTTTTTAATAATAATTTAAAATTGAATAATAATTTCATATTTTTAATATTTTTTTTATTTTTATTTATTAGAGATATTATTGCTTCTTTAAATCATATTTTGTATTTGTTGTTGTTTTTTTCCCAAAATCATAGTTTGTAATTGTTTCTTTAAATCATATTTTTGAATTTTTTAAAAAATTAGTTTTAAACAATTATCACTTATTCAATGATCAATTATTATTTATTAACAATAAATATTCATTATTATTTATTAAAAATAGCTAATTACTGTTATATATTGACAATATATTATTTATAATTATTTATTAACAATAGCTATTTATTAATTTATTTCTGTTTTCAAGATTAATCATTTTTTTTTTTTTTTAAAAATTTTATTTAATAGTTCATTAGCTAATTTTATTTAATAGTTCATTAGCTAATTTTATTTAATAGTTCATTAGCTAATCTTTCAATTTCAGGATCTAAATAATCTAATCCTTTTTGAGTTATTCCTTTCTTAGTAGCTACTTTTTCAATAATTTCATCAGGATTCATAGCTATTTTATCTTCATCGAAGTTTGACAACAATAAAGAAGTTCCAAAAAGTGTTTTAACTACCATATCTTCAGTTTCTTTCATATCAAATCTGCTTTTTAAAGAAGCAACCTTAGACATTTTTTTAATTAATAGTGCAATAAAAGCAGGTCCACAGCTAGTAAGTACAGTAGCTACTTCTAAATCTTCAGTATTTCCTTTTGGTATTATTTCAATATAGCTAAATTCATTGAATAGCTCTTCAATAAATTCCTTATCATAATTATCTACTTTTTCATTGTGTAAAATTAATGAAACTCCTTTTTTTCTATAATTAGAATCAATTAATTTTTCATTTAAGGTTGAAGCTATAGAGGGAATTATTTGACTAACTGGTCCTTCATAGATTGTAGCTACACTTTCAAAGCTTAAACCAGCACATACATGAATAATATGAATATTTTCAGACAATATTGGATAAATTTCTTCCATCACTTCTTTAAATTGGAAAGTTTTAACAAAAATAAATATTTTATCTGAATTTCGTGCTAGATAGCTATTATCAGAAGTAATAGTTATTTTCGGATATTTTTCTTTTAATAAGTCCAATTTAGCTATTGTTCTGTTTGAAACTATAATTTCTTCTTCATTTAGGAGATTTAATGATAGTATATTGTTTATTATCATTTGCCCTATATTCCCATACCCAATAAATCCTATTTTCATATTTTATCCTAATTTTTTTCTTTAATCCTTTTTAATGTAAAATATTAATTATAATATGGTTAAACAAAATTTTTCTTTCAAAGAATATTCACGTAATGTATATTTCTTTATTATAATATTTGTTTCTTTATTGTAATATATATTTCTTATTTATTATTTTTTATTTATCTTTTTTAAATAGGGTTTTTCATTTAAATTCAACTTTTTTTTAGTTATAAACTCATAAACAACTTCATTAAACCATTCATAATCATGAATATTCCATAAATGAATTGATCTATAAACACTAAAAATTTGAGTATTATTAAAATGAGTTCCTATTATTTTTGCTGATTTTTTAACTTTTGGATATTCTTTTGTTCCATACAAAACCAAAAGATAGCTATTTTCATTTTTATCATAGCTACTATCAATTTCAGGTATTTTAAACTTAAATGACTCTTCAGTTATTGAAATTAAATTATCCTCATTAATAGAATTAATGGATTCTCTTAAATATTTTAAATATTCTTTTCCAAGACCATATTCTGCTAAATAACCTTTGATAATAAAATCAGAAGGTTTTTTATCTAAAATATCTATTTTCAATTGTTTTATCATAGCTAATGATTGGTCTACTTTTTCATTTTCCATATCAACTATTAGCTTAGCTAAATTTCCATCCTTATTAATGTTGGTAATTACTGGAGTTTGCAAATTAACTCCTGTTATAATAGCTGTTTCTATTAATTCAGAATATTTAGCTAATAATTGCAGAATTATCTGCCCACCAATAGCTATTCCCACCAAATGAATTTTTTTACCTTTTAAATTTTTTTCAATATAATCTTTTATTATTTCAGCTGATTTTTTTATGGAAAAATTATTAGCTATTTGACTTTTTCCGTGTTCTGGAAGATCCATAAAGATACAGTGGTGATTATTAAAGCTATTTTTTTGAAATTTCCAAATCCAATTACTTAACAGGTTACTATGGAGAAAAATAATAGCTTCTTTCTTTTCATCATTACATTCTTCAAAATTTAGATCATTTTTTTTCATGTTTATCTTTAGATCTTTTTTATTTTCAAAATTTAGATCATTTTTTTTCATGTTTATCTTTAGATCTTTTTTATTTTCAAAATTTAGATCATTTTTTTTCATGTTTATCTTTAGATCTTTTTTATTTTCAA
>WRMT01000012.1 GCA_009777005.1 Methanobrevibacter sp.
TGAGTCGCATCTTTAATTGAAAAGTTTTGCCGTAACATCCTTAAAAACAATACCCTTTGATAAATCCTATAATAAACAATATACTCACTCAAAATCTCATCCAAATCCTTCATTTTCAAATAATCAGCTATTTCAATATCATACTGATTAATCATATAATATTACTATTTTCAATAACCATATATAAAACTTTGGAAAAAAGTTTAGTAATTATCTATAATATTAATCAGAAACTAGATTAATATTAGCTTAATTTATCTTTAAATTTTAAAAAAAAATAGCTAAACTCATTAAACAACTAATAAAAAATACAAAATTAAATAATAAATCCCTAACAAAACTATCACAGAAAGTAATATAGAAATCCTTGATAATTTAATAGCTTTATCAATATGATCTATCATTAGCTCTTGATTTTCATCTCCTAAGGTATAAACATCTTCTTTTTTTAATTGTATTTCTAGTGCACCAGCTGCTGCTGACATTGTATATCCTGAGTTTGGACTTGGGCAATTTTTTGCATCTCTTTTAAAAATAAAATAGCTATTTCTCCAATTTAAATTTAATAGAAATGCAGATATAATAACCATTAATCCAGAAAATCTTGAAGGAATATAGTTTAGTAAATCATCTAACTTTGCTGGAAAGTAGCCAATCAACATGTATTTTTGATTTTTATATGCAACCATTGCATCTAAGGTATTTAATATCCTATAAAATATTGCTGCAAGTATAGAAACTATAGCTATTAAATAAAATAAATAATTATTAATAAAATTAATAAATATTATTATATTATTATAATAATTATAATTATTAAAATTAGTATAATTAAAAAAATAGCTAACCGTCAAGGTAAGGAATAATGTTATAATTCCAGTAGCTAAATAGTAAAAAAAAACTGAAACACAAGAATCGGTTATATTTTCTGTTAAAGTTTCAATAGTTGCAGAAATTATTAGCTTTTCACTTAATTCATTTGTTTTTCTACTTACTAAATAAGAAACTGATTTACGAGCTTTATTAATATCGATGGATAAATCATTTTTTATATCATTAGCTGATGATAATAATAATTTAAAAGAAAACATTGAGGATAAAATTAATATTGAAGCTATTATGAAGATATAAAAATTTATTGTTAATGTTAAAAAGATTATAATAGCTATACTCAATGAAAGAATCGTTACTGACAGGGTTAAATACAAACCAGAAAACTTACTTTTTATCTTAATAAAATATTTTGTGAAGTAATCAATGAATTTACCTATTATAACAACAGGATGGATCTTTGTTGGAAGTTCTCCAAAGATTAAGTCTATAGCTATTGCAAAGATTAAAATAAAACCAATTATTCCAATTGAAAAAAAGTCATTTAAATTGTAGTTTGTAAAACTTGTTAGATTAAAAATCATTAAAATTAATATATATAATAACTATATAATATTTTAGTTAAAAGTAAGTCTTACAATATTATTAATAAATATATTATTAATTAAAAGAATTTAATTATATAAAAAGAATTTTTGATTTATTCATTCTTTATTAATTTTTTTAAGATTAATAGTATAATATTCATTTCATAATCTATTCTTTTAGCTATTGATTTAATGTTTATATAATAAATATTTATAATAATAATTATAATAATAAAATAATATAATATTTATAATAATATATATATTTTTTTTATATATAACTAAAATAATAATAATTTTTTGTGGTTTTTATGATAGATGAAAAGCAAGTTCGAGATTGGTTAGCTGATGAAGGAATATTCAAAGAAAAAATACCAGATGATAGTGCAAACTTTCATTTTATTATTAATTATCCTGAAGGTCATATAATGGATATAATTCAACCAATAAACAAAATAGACATGATTTTAATTGGTTGTGCCACTGAAGTAGCTCCAGAACAAATTTCTGCAATAAGAGCATCTTCTGAATCTAAAAAACAAGAGTTCATATGGGATTTAAGACTTTCTTTAAATCAGTTTTTATTGGACTTTGAACTTGAACATCCTAATGATGAGCTTAGTAAATTTGTTATTACAGAAGAAATCTATGAAGATGGATTAAATAAACATAATTTAATTAATGGTATGAAAAAAGTTTTTAAAGGAAAGCTACATTGCATTTGGCTATTAGGGAAAAATTTTGGTGAAATTGATCCTGATTCTATTGAAGATACAAATAGTATGTTTGGATAGTTTCATGAAATATTAATTTTCATGCTAATTTTTCATGGTACTGAGTTTAAAATATATAAACTATTGTCATGGGAAATTTAGTTATTCCTATATTTATGCAGCGATATAATATTTTGATAACTTTTTATTTGTATAGGTTCTATTAAAATTCCAGTTTATTTTACATTTATTTTCATTTCTATAATTCTGATAAGCTGTAGTTTCCTTTATTAAAAGATTGTGGTTAGATATTCTTCTTCCAGTACATTGAGTGTTAATTACACTAATTCAATTTCAGCAATTCAATATTTTTATAACCTCTATCAAGTAATAAAAGTATTTGAGCTCTTAATTCCTCTTTAAATTTTCAAACAAAAAATATTATTTAAACCTCTTGAAATAAAGTAAGAGAGAATTCTATGCATTTCAAGTTAAAAATCAAAGAGATATATTATGGATCTTTTAAAAGTAATAAAATTTGAAGGTGATGACACCACATTAGTATGGAAGCATCCTGTAGAGGATTTTAATACTTCTAGTCAGCTAATTGTACATGAATCACAAGAAGCAATATTTTATAAAAATGGAGAAGTTCTTGATTTGTTTGGACCAGGAAAACACGAATTAGTCAGTGAAAATATTCCTTTGATTCGAAATATCATAAATATTCCTACTGAAGGAGAAACTCCTTTCCATGTTGAAGTTTATTTTATAAATAAAGCTACATCACTAAATATTGAATGGGGTACAAGTAGCCAATTCCAAATATTAGATCCGACTTTCAATATTCCTTTAAATGCAGGTGCATCAGGAAGTATGGAGTTTATAATAAAAGATGCAAGAAAATTTTTAATTAAAGTTGTTGGAACTCAAAATAGCATAAACACGGAAAAATTAATCAAATATTTCAGAGAAAAACTCAGCACAAGAGTTAAAACATATTTGGCTAAAATTATGTCCGAAGTTAGCTATTTAACTATAAATCAATATCTAGAAGAAATATCAAAAGCTCTGGAAGAAAAATTAGTTATTGATTTTGATTTTTATGGTGTTAAATTAGTTAATTTTTATCTCTCAACAATAGTTATTCCTAAAGAAGACACTGATAAAGTTAAAGAAGTCCTAAATAAAAAGATGGAATATGGGACACTTGATTATAATTGGGCAGATGAACAGATAGCAGAAATATCAAAGAAATATGCAGATAATCCTGGAATGCAAAATGATGTTGGAGGAATGATAGCTCAAATACCAATAGCATTAGCTTTTGGTGAAATGCTGAAGGATAACATTGCTGGAAGTTTTCAAAGCTCTTTTTCAGGTAAATCCAATATGTTTAGTGGTAACAATTCAAATGCTAATGTAGCTAATAACAAATTTTGTTTACAATGTGGTAAAGAACTAGAAAATGATTCGGTATTCTGTTCTGGATGTGGGAATAAATTAACTGATGAGTTAAAATGTTCTAAATGTGGGTCAAAGATAAAAAAAAATGATAAATTTTGTTCACAATGTGGAAATAGAATAGGTGATTATATATGAAAAAATTAGCTTGTGAAATGTGTGGAAGTACAAATGTAGTTAAAGAAGATGGTTTATTTACCTGTCAAAGTTGTGGTGCTAAATATTCTCCTGAAGAAGCCAAAAAAATGATGGTTGAGGGAACTGTTCAGATAGATCATTCATCAAAAATTGAGAACTATGAAAAATTATTAAAAAAAGGAATTGAGCATCAACGATGGAAAGATGTGAAAAGATATTCTGATGAGCTTTTATCTATTGAAATTGAGAATCCTGATGCAATTTTTTATAAAGGTTTGGCTGAATGTTGGTTAAGTTCCATGATGGATTATAAGGATCGTTATGATGTAAGCAAAGCTTTTAATTATGCAATTGATGTCATGAAAGAAAAAAAAATTGATGAAATTGGTGAGGCAATTGTACGTTATTCAAAGGAAATCATACCACTTATAAATTCTATACAAAATGCTTCAGTAAATATTCATAATAGGGAACAAAAAAATTCTTATCACTATATCAATGGTTCTGATGTGAGAAAAGATGCAAAAATATTTTATTTGGAAAATTTATTTGTATCTAATGAATTAGTTACTCAAGTAATCAATTTCTATAATGAATATTTAGAAGATGTAAAAAAAGCAAGTTCTCATTTTGACTCAGATTTATTAGAATTTTTAATGGTAAAAAATTTTTTACTTGATGAAATCATTAAAACTGTTAGACCGAGTGAAAAACAATCTTTTAAGGCTGAAAGACTGAGAAATATAAAAGAAATAAAAAAATATGATAAAAATTTTGTTCAAAAAAAGAAAGTATCTGGTGGTAGTCTATTTTTAACAATTCTTTTTGTATTGTTTATGATAATTATCTTTAATATTTGGGGAGTTCTATTAACTTTGTTTATTCTTTTAGGATTATACGTGTTTAAAAAGGAGCTTTTAGGTGAATTTTTTTATCAATCTTAAATTCAATTCAGTTTTTTTGGTACTCATTATTCTTTATAGTATTATTGTAATGTTGTTGTTTTTTGATAAAGGTTATGTTTTTTGGATTAGCTATTTATTTACATTGTTTGCATTTGTAGTACAATTTATTTTAGCTAATTATTTAATTAATAAAAATGAGAGTTTCTCGTTCAATAGCTTACCACTACTTATAATAATTAATATCTATCTGATTATCCAGATAATCGTCAGTATTCTGCTCATGTTTGATATACTTATCTTTGAATATTCTATTATTATTCAATCAACAATTTTAGGAATTTTTATAATAATTTCTCTTTTATTATCACAAGCTAAAGATTATATTGAAAATCTTGAGGAAGATACTAAAAATCAACTTTAGTTTTGGGACCATAATTAATATTTTAATGAATCACATTTTTTTGAGAGAGGGAGAGGCACATTTCCAGTGAAACATGTTTGCATGTTTTTAGGAACTGAAGAGGTATATTTCAACTGTATACACTTGAAACATATCTTTTTTAAAAATTCTTTAATCAGTAATTAAATGTTAATTTTTTTTTAAAAAAAGAATATAATGGATTTTTTATCTTTTACACTCTTTTTTAAAATATAAAATATTTTTATTAACAAAAAAAGGTTGTTATAGCTAATATGATTTTTTCAACATTATGAATTATATTAATTTTTAACTTATTTTTTATTATTATTTCAATTTTTCATAGTCTCATTCAGCATTATTACTGCAATTCAATATAATAATATAATTTTTTAAAAAACATTTTACACTTGAAACATACCTCATGTTTTTTCTTTTTTTCATTTTTTACTTTACAGTGGAAATACACCTCTCCCTCTCTAAATTTCATAGTCCTATTTTTTCTATTCTTGTTTTATAATATGTAATTTTTAGAAAAATTTGTTTATGAAAATTCCAGTGTATAAGAATTATAGATTATAACGGCATTATATTTACATGAACATTTTTCAAATAAACTTCAAAAATTTATAAATTTTTGTTAAATTACTATAAAAAATACTTGAAAAGAGAAATTACATAGAAAATATTAACAATGGCTAATATATCGAATTGAATTGTTAAAATAGTAAATTTTTTTTTAAAAAAATTTAACATTGATATCTTTCAAAAAAAGAAAATAAAATAAAGAATAATATAAATTCAGTTATTGACCTAAAATTATATTGAATAAAAAGTCATTAAATAGACATTATTATTTATTATAATATTCAAATTTTTTAATAAATACCTTTATTAATTTTAAAAAAGAACTAACTATACTTGAAATATAATGTTCATTACAAATGGAGTAATACTCATTATTTTAATTTTTATCATTATATATTAATTGAATCTTATTTTATTCCATTTATTTATGAAAAAATAATGTTTTTATATTTCATATGAATTGACAATAAAAAAAAAGATCTTATTGCAATTCTTAGATAAAATTAATCAAGTTCATCAAAGATTAAATTTTATTATTTATTATTATTGTTAGTTATATAATATTTTTATAAACTTTCATAATACTTAATTATAAAATTATATTGTTAGCTATAGATTAATTCTATAAACTTTCATAATCTTAGTATAATATTTTTAAAAGCATTCATAATATTTAATTGTAATACTTTTGTTAACTTTCATAATACTTAACTATTGTTAGCTATATAATATTTTTTAAACTTTCAAAAATACTAACTAACTACAATTAAAATGTTTTTAATAATAGAGAAATCTTTTCCTTTATCATATGATTAAATTTATTTAAATAAGCTCATATTACTGTTTAATAGCTTATTTTTAATTTAATAAGTTTATTTTCTTAAGTAGCTTATTTTTAATTTAAATAAGTTTATTTTCTTAAGTAGCTTATTTTTAATTTAAATAAGTTTATTTATTTAAGTAGCTTATTTTTAATTTAAATAAGCTTATTTTCTTAAGTAACTTATTTTCAATTAAAATAAGTTTATTCTCAAAATAGCTTATTTTTAAATTTTTTAAAATTTAATCAATAACTAATCTTGTTATATTGGATAATCAATTTAATCATTGTTTATTCTTGGTGAATTATTAATTGTTTTATTTAAGAAATAATTTTGGATTTAATAATATTGAATTAGAATTTACTCGTTATTATGGGGCTTTAAACGGTTTTAAATTTTAATTTTCATGTTTAGGTGTTAAAATGGAGGATACGGAGAATATATTTGTTAAGCTGAAAGACAGGGGGTCAGTTTTTGAAAATAAGCAATTGTTGGATCCCAGGTTTTTACCTAGCCACTTACCACATCGTGAAGAACAACTAACGTCCATAGCTAAATATTGGATTGAAGCTTTGAATAATGTCACACCCACTGATATTACTATTTATGGTAAGACTGGCACAGGTAAAACTGCAACGGCTAAAATTGCAATGAATCAGTTGAAAGAAATATCATTAAATGAAGATGTTTTTATTAGAACTGAATATATTAGATGTACTGATTATACTACTGAAAATCAGGTCATTGTAAGATTATGTCAACAATTGGGAAGAGATGTACCTAGTAGAGGATGGACAAGAGGAGAGGTGTTAAACGCATTTAGAGATATTTTTAAAAAGAATGCTTTTGGAAAAAACATGATTTTAATCGTTGTTTTAGATGAAATTGATATTCTTCTTAAAAATGATGGAGACGGTCTTCTTTTCACACTTACTAGAACAGATAATGTTTCAATTTTATCTATTAGTAATCATGTTGAATTTAAAAAATATATAGGAACAAGAGTTAAAAGTAGTTTACGAGATAAAGAAATGGTTTTTCCTCCTTATGGAGCTCAACAGCTAATTGATATTTTAAGTGAAAGAGCTAAACTTTCTTTCAAAGAAGATACATTAGAGGATGATGTTATTCCTTACTGTGCAGCTTTAGCTGCTAAAATTGAAGGTGATGCTCGGTATGCTCTTGATCTTTTAAGAACCACAGGAGAACTAGCTGATGAAAATCAATCTGACACAGTAACTGTATCTTTCGTGGATGAAGCTAAAGATAGAATTGAACATGATAAAATAACCGATGTTATAGTGTCCTTACCTGCTCAACAACAAAGAGTTTTAGAAGCTATTTTAAAATTAACTCAAAAAAAGGAAGAAATAATATCTGGTAAGTTATACGATGCTTATGAAGAAATTTCTAGAGGAGATTCAGTTTCTTATAGAAGAATATTTGATTTTGTAAATGAATTAGAAACTTTAGGTATCATTTCTACAAACACAGTTTCTCGTGGTCGAGGAAAAGGAAGAACAAATATTATAACCTTGCAATGCGACACTAATGTTTTGAAAGATGCTTTATCCTCTTAATAATAGCTATTTTTAAATTTGTTTATAATAAAATTTGTTATTTATAACTTATTTTATTATTTGCTTCTTATTATTTTTTGTTTACATTTTAAACTTATTTTGATTATTTTTCACTTGTTTTAATAGCTATTTTGTTTTAGTAGCTATTTCTTGTTTTAGTTGTTGTTTTCTTTTTTAGTTGTTATTTCTTGTTTTAGTTGTTGTTTTGTTTTTTGGTTGTTATTTCTTGTTTTAGTTGTTGTTTTGTTTTTTGGTTGTTATTTTTTGTTTTAGTTGTTGTTTTGTTTTTTAGTTGTTATTTTTTGTTTTAGTTGTTGTTTTGTTTTTTAGTAGCTATTTTTTGTTTTGGTTGTTGTTTTGTTTTTTGGTTGTTGTTTTTTGTTTTATTGTTTTTAATTATTTATTTTAATTATTTCATTGTATTCGAATATAAAATGATTATAATTAATTATTTTTCAAATTAGTATTTTTAATATTAATAAAAATGAAATTAAAAAAATTTTATCATTTTTCAAATTAGTATTTTTAATATTAATAAAAAGGAAATTAATAAAAATTTTATCATTTTATAAATTATTTTTTTATCAAAAATTCAAGTCTTTTATTATAAAATAGCTAATCTCAACAAAGTTTTACACTTGAAATCAATGACCTTTTTTTAGTTGTAGTCCTTGAAGAAAAGTTTGAATTTAATTATTTACAAAAAATTATTTAATTTTCAAAAATCCATTTTATTAATATTAATTTTTAAAATAAATTGTTTTTAATTTTTTTAAAAAAGAATATAAATTATTATCATTTGATTAATTAATAACTGAATATTTAAAATTTTTAAAATAAATTAGCTAAAAACTTTATTTTCAATAATAGATATATGGATTTTAGCTATTAGTTAACAGCATAAAAAAAGATATTAGATTATTTTAAGATTATTTCATTGAATAACATTTTATTCAGTCTTTTTGATGATTTAATTGTTTTAAAGTCTATTATAAATTTTCAAATATTTGTTTTAATAGTGTTTTGCAAAATTAATTTTTTTATTATCAATTTATTGTTGATTTTTAATTTGTAAATCAATTTAATTTATTTATTAATCATAAAATGGATAATTAATAAAAATATAAATAAAATAAATTCTTTAAACTTTAATTTTCTTTTAATTAAGATAATTAATCTTTATTTATTAATAAAATCATTATAAATTGTTTAAAATTTCATATTATGCATTTTTTTAAGTAAATTTATAATTATAATAAAAAGATATTAAATTTTACTTCCACATTAAAATAAAATTTTAAATATAAATAGAATCAATATATACAACTTAATCATGAATTATAAAAATATATCTTTAATATTGATTATTAATAGCTATTTATTTTAGCTATTTTATCTATTTAAATTTAGTTTATTAATCGACAATTATTTTTTATTATAATTAAATAACTTTTATCAATTAATAGGGAATTTTATTTATTGTGAGTGTTTTTTAAAATGAAAAGAGAATGTTTAACAATTATAGGAACAGCCCACGTCTCTCAAGATAGTGTTGAAGAAGTTAAAAAAGCTATTCATGAACAACAACCTGAGGTAGTAGCTATTGAACTTGATAAAGGGAGATATGAACGTTTATTACAGGAAAAAGCAGGAATTGAAACTGATGAAGAAATATCAGTAACAAATATTATTAAAGAAGGGAAAGTAGGGCTTTTTGCAATAAGTAGTGTATTAACTTATATTCAATCAAAAATCGGTGATGATTTAGATATTAAACCTGGTTCTGAAATGATTGAAGCTATTGACGCAGCTAATGAGGTTGAAGCAAAGATTGCTTTAATAGATAGAGATATTAATATAACTTTACAAAGGGTTTTAAATGAAATGACCTTTATGGAAAAGCTTAAATTCCTTTATGGAGCTATAGGTTCTCTTTTTACAGATGATGATGAAGGAATAGAAGACATTGAACAGCTAAAAGAAAGTGATACTTTAGAGGAAATAATGGAATATTTTAAGGATATGTCTCCTAATGCCTACAAAGTTTTAGTAAAAGAAAGAGATGTTTATTTAGCTAATAGTATTTTAAACATTGAAGAAGACCATGTAATAGCTGTTGTTGGTGCAGGACATAAAGAAGGAATAAATTATTATTTAGATAATCCTCAAGAAATTTTACCAATGGAATCTTTAGTGGATATAGAAGATAATGGATTTCCTTGGGCAAAAATAATTTTAGCAGCTATTCCAATATCTTTTATTGTGATATTTTTTCTGGCTTTTATAAATGGTATTGATATTCAAGGAAATCTTATAGAGTTTATCCTAATAGGCGGAGGAACAGCTTTTATAGGTTCACTATTATCTGGGTCTAAGATACAATCTGCAGTTGTTGGATTTATAGTAGCTCCTTTAACAATAATTCACCCTTTACTTGCTGCAGGATGGTTTTCAGGTTTAACCGAAGCTAAATATAGAAAAGTTAGAAAAAGTGATATAGCTAATTTAGGTAAAATAAAAAGCTTAAGAGATCTTTGGAATAATAACATTTTTAGAATACTTCTTGTTGTTATGGGAACAAACTTAGGTGTTAGTGTAGCTACATTAGTTATACTTCCATCCAAAGTCTTTATACCTTTGTTTTTAAAGATTTGGGGTGTTTAGCTATTATTCATAATGATTATTCTATTATTTAATATTTTTTCAGGATTTAGTGTTTAGCTATTACTTATTATTATTTTATTTAATATTTTTTCAGGATTTTGGGGTGTATAGTTTATTAATTAAATGATTATTCTTTTAAAATATAATAATTACTTTTTTTTAAAAAAGCATTAATTCAAGGCTAATTAAGGAATTATTAGGAGAATATAAAATATGTATCTTATTTTTCGCTGTGATTGTGGTAGAGTGCTTTACGGAAAAGAAGGAGTAGCTACTAGAAAATGTGTTTGTGGAAAATCTCTTAAAGTCAAACTTAGAAGGATATTTAAAAAAGTTGAAACTGCAGAAGATGCTTCAAATGCTGTTAGAGAAATGCAAGAAGAAATTTACGGAGGAACAGGTTTTATAACTGCTGATAAACTTTAATATTATATTTTTATTCACAAGTCTTAATTTTTTAAAATAAGGTATGTAATCATGATTATCTTTGATTTTATTAATTTTATAATGAAAATTAATTTTTATTAATATTCTAATTAAAATTTTAATATTTTAATTAGTCTTATTTTTTAAAGGTTATATTGGGATGTGTTTTTATAATTTTTAATTTTTTTAAAGGTTATATTGGGATGTGTTTTTATAATTTTTAATTTTTTTAAAGGTTATAGTTGAATGTATTTTTATAATTTTTAAAAATGAGTTTTTTAAAAAATATTTGGAAATTGTTTGAAAATTATAAATATAATGCTAATTTACAAGTAGTTTTTTATAAAGGTCTAGAAAAATGATAGCAGAAATAATATTTGAAATGATAGTAATATTACTCTTGATACTATTAAATGGAATATTGGCAATGTTTGAACTTGCAATTGTTTCATCAAGAAAAACTAAATTGCAAAAGATGGAACAAGATGGATATAAAGGTGCAAAAACAGTCATTAAATTAATTGAAGATCCAAATCAGTTTTTATCAACGATTCAAATAGGAATCACACTTGTTGGAATATTAGCTGGAGCATTTGGTGGAGCAACTATTTCTGGACCTTTATCAAAATATTTATTATTTTTATCTCCGTATCATGTAGCTATAAGCATGTTAATCGTTGTTTTAATCATAACTTATTTAACATTGGTTATTGGTGAATTAGTTCCAAAAAGACTAGCTTTAAACGACCCTGAGAAAATAGCTGTTAAATTAGCTAAATTCATGAAAATATTGTTAAAAATTTCTAAACCTCTTGTAATAGTATTAAGTAAATCAACAAACTTGGTTTTAGCTATTATTGGTTTTGAAAAACCTAAAGAAAATGTGGTTACAGAAGATGAAATTAAGTTACTCATTGAAGAAGGATTAGAAGATGGAACTATTGAAAAAGAAGAAGAAGACATTATTAAACGTGTTTTCCGATTAGATGTTCAAAAAGTGGACATGTTAATGACACCTAAACCTGAAATTATTTGGATAGATCTTGAAGAAGGAATTGAAGAAACAAAAAAGAAAATCATCAATAGTAAACGGTCTATATTTCCAGTAGCTAAAGGTGAATTGGACAATATTGTTGGTGTAGTACAAAGTAAAGATATTTTAAGCTCAATTTTTTTAGGAGAAAAGTTAAATATTAAATCTTACTTAAAAAAACCATTAATTGTTCCAGAAAATCTTCTTTCACTTGATATTTTAAAGCTATTTAAAGAAAATAAAGAATATGTCCATATTGCTCTTGTTATAGATGAATATGGTAGTGTTGAAGGATTGATAACATTGAATGATGTGTTGGAAGGGATTGTCGGAGATATTCCAGGAATTGATGAAATGGATGAACCAACAGCTACTCAAAGATCAGATGGGTCATGGTTAATTGATGGTGGGTTCACAATTGATAGGTTTAAAGAGCTATTTGATCTTGAAGAAATTCCTGAAGAAAAAGAAGACAATTTTACAACATTAACTGGTTTTATTCTTAGCTATATTAATAAAGTTCCTGATATAGGAGAAAATTTCAAGTGGGATAAGCTAAGTTTTGAAATTGTGGATATGGATGGTCACTATATTGATAAAGTTTTGGTAACAGAAATCAAGGAAGAAAACACAAAAAATAGCCAAGAATGATATTAAATTATTTTTTTATCCTGAATAGTGATTTTTTTTTAAAAAAACGGGTGTAATTTCATCATTTAAATATTTTACTTAAAAAAATAAGTATTATAATTTTTTATATTTAATATTAATACTTTTTATATTTAATATTCATACTTTTTATTTTTTAAGTTAAGTTATTTTTATTTTTTTATATTGGATATTGGTAATTTTTATTTTTTTATTTTTTAAGTTAAGTTGTTTTTATTTTTTTATATTTAATATTAATACTTTTTATTTTTTAATTAGGATATTACGATAATATTGGTAAGGTTAAAGGTTGGGATAGATTTTATAAAGGTTATAGGAATAAGTTTTCCAATTACTAACATACCCTAATTGATTTTTTTCATAAATCCCATCTGCTACCCTCCATTCATCATCAATAAGGACTTGTACCCAAACATGAGGAACAGTTAATCCAGTTAAATTACCTTTGACAAATTCACACTTTCCATAAACATATCTTGCAGGTATTCCTTCTGCTCTAAAAAGTGAAACCAAAGCATGTGAAGTATCAACACAATTTCCTCTGCTATTTTTTATTGCTCCTTCACCACCATACTTATCACCTTCATACCCAGAATATTCAATGTTTTTCTTAACCCAATCAAAAATAGCTTCAGCTTTTGATGATGTAGTACTTTTATTCTTTGTTATTTGATTAGCTAATTCTTTTATATATTCACTTTCACTTGGAGCATTTTTTGTTGAGATTAAATATTTATCTAGTGAATCTCCTTCATATTTACTAAACAATTCTTTTGTTTGGATACTATTATTGGCAAAGCTTTTATTTGATTGATTAGAATCATAAGAATTAGCATTGTCAAAATTAATTAAAAATATAGTACTTAAGATAAGTATACCAAATACTAAACAAATTATTAATAAAATTCCTTTTTTTCTCATATTTGCCCTACTCTATCTCTAAAAAATTTTTCTAAATTTAACCACCTTCAGTTAATTTAGAATAATAGTAAAATGATTATTTAAAATTTTTCATTTAATTATTGAGTATATGATGGTCATAGAAAATTAGTATAGAATAAAACAAAAAGTGAGAAATATTTTTAAAAATTTAAGAAAAATTGATAATCTTCATTTAATATAGTTTTTACTTTCCAATTTTAGATTATGATTTAAAAAAAATCTTTTAAATGTTATTTATTAAAGAAATAAGATAGTATTTTAAAATCTTTTAAATATGATTTATTAAAGAAATAAAATAGTATCCTAAAAACATGATCAATTAGCTATTATGGCTTTGAATGGTCTATCTGCTATATTTTAAGGTAAATAATCCACTGTGGATCTATTTTATGAATATTCTATCTTTTTTTTTTTTTTTTAATTCGAAGAAAAAACTTTGTTATTATTTCAAATATCTTTGTAGGTTATAGTTGCAGAATAAGGTTTATATCCATTTTCAGGGCTATATATTATTTCACCGTTTTCGTCAGGTTTAAATATCTTTGTTGTGTAATATGTTTCACCGTTTACTTTTTTACTGAATTTAACACTAGCTTCAATTAATTTATGATGTTGTGGGTCAAAGCTACTTGACCATAATCTTATATTCATAGTGTTTTTTTCATATTGCCCGTCAAAATTACCAGAATAATAAATTCCAGCAAAATCTCCTTTTCCTATAGGCTTATTCACAGTATTTTCACCAAAAAAGATCTCACCAGTTGTTTTGGTTGATGTATTAGAAGAATTTTTTGTTAAATTAGTTTTATCAGGTTTTATCTCAGTAACTTGTTCTATTGTTTCATTTTCCATGGTAAATTCATTGATTGAACTTAAATAATAGATTCCAACGCTAATCATCATGACAACAATAGCTAACATTACAATTATTAATTTTTTATCCATTTTTCAATGCCTCTTTTTTTGTATTTATTATTAAAATTACATATTCCTCTGAAATTTACGCGTGAGTAACATTTTTGCTAATTTTAACTGAATTTTTCATTATTATTAAAATAAACAAGTGATTTAGCTAATTTTAACTTTAAAAGGTATAAATGGTATTTTTATAAGATATTAATTTAATAAACTTAAAATATGGTAAATAAAATATAAGCTACTTTCAATTTTTCCAACTATTATTCACATTGTTAATAGCTTATCATAATCATTATATTTTTAAAAATTAATAATAATTATTTGTTGATTTAAAAAATTAAGATTTATAAATTATTATCTTGTAGCACAATTATATTTTCATGAACAAAATTAAAAAAATTTCAAGTTATAATTGAATAAAATTTGAAATGTTCAATTTTTTTTTAAAATTTTTAATTTTTATTTATATATTTGATGAATAAAAATAGTTGTGGAATCGCTTATTATAGAAAGATTTTTAAAATGTAAAAAATTTAATTTAAACTAAAGGGAATTTTAATGAAAGGTATAGTATTAGCTGGAGGGTCTGGAACTAGACTCTATCCAATTACTAAAGCAGTATCTAAGCAATTATTACCATTGTATGATAAACCTATGATTTATTACCCAATATCTGTTTTGATGTTAGCTGGAATAAAGGAAATACTGATTATTTCTACTCCTAGGGATTTACCAATGTATAAAGATCTTCTTGGAACAGGGAAAGAACTTGGAATTTCTTTTAGCTATGCTGAACAAAATGAACCAAGGGGATTAGCTGAAGCTTTTATTATTGGTGAAAAATTTATTGGTGATGATAATGTAGCTCTGGTTTTAGGGGATAATGTTTTCCATGGTCATCGTTTTACTGAAATATTGGAAAGAGCTGTTAAATTAGATGATGGAGCTATTGTTTTTGGTTATTATACTAATAATCCAGAGTCATTTGGAGTTGTGGAATTTGATGATGATGGAAATGTTTTGTCAATTGAAGAAAAACCAAAATATCCTAAATCTAATTATATTGTTCCTGGTCTTTATTTTTATGATAATAATGTTATTGAAATAGCTAAAAAAGTCAAACCCTCTAACAGAGGAGAACTTGAAATAACTTCAATAAATGAAATCTATTTAAGAAAAAATAAACTTAAAGTCGAGTTATTAGGTAGAGGAATGGCATGGTTGGATACAGGAACTCATGATGGTCTTTTAGAAGCAAGTAACTTCATAGAAACTGTTCAAAAACGACAAGGATTATATATTGCTTGTTTGGAAGAAATTGCATACAATAAAAAATACATTGATAAAAATAAATTGTTAAAAATAAGTAAAACATTGGAAAAAACAGATTATGGGAGATATTTACATAATTTAGCTAGAAGTAACTAGATAAAAAGATTTTCATTAATAAATGAAATATTAAAGCACTTAAAGATATTTTATAAAGTCCGATATATAATTAAAAACTAAAGTATTGATTATCCATAAAATATTTCTTTATAGTTATGAAAATTACCAATCGAAGAAGTGATGATGGTGGTACCATTTATAAAAATAGTGTGAGTAATACTAAATCAGCAACTATAACATGGAATTTAAAAGCTAGGAAAGACAAATATTCTTTGACTCCATTTCTTGTTAAAAATAGTAGTATTAGGTTGTTATCTATTAAAAAGTTGAGTTTTAGGATTTGATGATGAAGACATTGAAGAATGTAGTTTTGATTATCTAAGCTTAAAATCCTATTTAGCAAATAAAGGTGGAAATAAAGAATATAATGATAAATGGAAGGAACAGCTTTTAAAAATGTATGATGAGCTATTTGTTGAAATAGATAATCTAATAAAGATTCTTGAAAAAGAGTTAAATGAAGTGTGGGGAGAGTTAACTGCAAATAAAAATTAAAAAAAGCAGATTAATACTCCTTATTGAAAAAACAGAAAGGCTTGATTTTTTAGAAAAATTACTTAATGGTGTTTTAAAATGACTTATATATATGCACATTTCTTTAGTAACGGAGATAAATATGTTGGAATCTCTAACAACCCTGAACAAAGATGGAAAGAAGGTTTTGACTCAAACAATACGAGACAATACAATCATAAAGTTTTAATAGCTAATGAAAAATGGGAGAGGGTGAGTTTAGTAATTAGTGAGGATTTACCAAGGAGAATAGCTGAAACAATGGAATCTATATTACTAAATGGATTTGATGATTTTAATTTAAATATAAAATATGAAGTAATACCTAATTTATATGGAAATGAGGTTATATGTGTTTATAGTGAGAATTTTTCCCATGTTTATCCAAGAATAGATGGCGAGGATTTATTCTATTCACCGGAAATAGAAGCAGATAATAATTACAGACTAGAATTAATAGAAAGAAAAATAGAAAAATTTGAAAGAGAAAAAGAAAGAAAAGAATCACTAGAAAAATCTGAAAGAGAAAAAGAAAGAAAAGAAAGAGAAAAAAAGTGGGAAGAAGAAATAAAAGAAATAGAAAAAAAGTGGGAAGAAGAAAGAAAAAGGGAAAAAATTGAATTAAAAGCAAAACAAAGAGGAATATCAGTAAAAGAGTTTGAAGAAAGAATAAAAAAGATTGAAGAAGCTGATAGGAGAATGAAGGGACGTTATTTATAAAATTTTAAAACCTAATTTTTTCACTACCCAACAGTTCACACTTTTAACTGATGTAAATATTTGTTTTCATAGGTTTCCATATTCATTCTCTTTCAAATCTATCACAAGGGTCATGATCTCCTTTTAATTCTCCTGTTAAAGTACATCCAGGACTCCAACGTCCTAATCGCCAATAATCGTCTACTAGGTCATAATATTTACACTCTTTGCAAAAACCCATAATATATTACTAATAATATATTTTTTTTTATATCTATTTATATTTTTGTCAACTAATAGTATAAAGTTGGTGAAAGGGAAAATTTTTTGCTTTAAAAAACTTATAAATGATTAATAATCTTTTGTTGAGAATAAAACTATTGTAAAAAAGACTATTTTTTGAATAAAATTTTTTTTGTTCTATATGCTTTATAGGATTTTTTTTTGTGGATCTGGTAAACACGGATTAAAGAAATGTCGCCTTGCTTATTCTAGAGATGTCTTTTTTTATATTCTTTTTCATCTGTTAGATCATTTATCATTATTAAAATAGCTATTGATAATGTGATAGGTTTTATAAGTTAGTATTGATTTTATTAGTTATTAATTTCATTATTTGATAGGGTAGTGAGAAAGTTATTAATATAGTACTCAACATTTGGATTTAAAAATGATGATAACTTTAAACTTGTTTGAAACCATTTAAATAATATTTATTAAATAAAATTTGATAAACTAATGAGATGGACATTTTCAAAAGTTTTGTCGAATAGGTGGTGTCTAAATCTCACCTCTTAAAAAAAGTAGTTCATGAAATTTTTGACAAGTTTATAGTCAATATATACCTCACATAGTATGATGTATAATGCCTCTTATGAAAATTTTCATGACCTATTGCTGACTCAGAAGCATTGAAATTCTGTTATAAAGCATGTAGTATTGTTATCTAAATAAAAATTACATGGAATTTTATAATGGTTCCTAGTGTTTATTTTGATACTGCTGTGTTTTTCTTAGATAAATCTGTACATTGCCTATTAAAAATAAATTAGATAGTGTAAAATTATTGAAAAGTTATTTAGAGGAAAATTGCTTGGAAAAAGCTTTATATAGTAAGTGTCAGCAGATAATATTAATATGACAAGTAATAATTTAACTGCTGACAATACCAATATAGTTGGTATTCAACTTAATCTTTTCGATTTTTATGATGAAAAACCAGATTTTAATGAAGTACTGAATCAAAAAATAAGAGGACATACAGAGTTAAATCTTGAAAATGGAGTGGTATTAACAAGTCCCAATCATTTTGAATTTGATACTCGATGATGTCCACATTGTGGTAAATTCACTCTAATTAAAAAAAATTAATCCGTCGTAAAGCCATTTTAGACAAAATAGGAGATGTAGTATTCTATTTAAAAGAATATTTTTGCAAAACATGCCATAAATATCCTCGAGTTCGACTTAAAAACATGTTAAATAAATTTTCGAAAGTATCGATTCCATTTAAAGAAAATTTTTATAATAAATCCCGTACAGGTATTAAATCACTGCGAAAAACAAGTAAAAACCTTGCTGTTGATGATGTGACACTTTCTCCTCAAAGTGTATCCAATCATTTAACGGTTGAATCTGACCATGAATTAGTCTTTGATGTGGAAGAACTGAGTGGATATTATGCATATGATGAATAATTCAAAGAAATAATGGATAAATCTTTTCCTAAAGCTCAATTAGTTGATATTGTTAACAATCAAACCATAGCTATACGTTTTTTAGACGATGTAACTTCTCAAAGTGTTAAAAAATTTATTGCAGACCATATTCCCGAAGATAAAAGGGAGTGTCTCTTAACATGATCATACTTATATTTCGGTTGTTGAGGATTTAGACTTTTTTAAAGCTCAGTTGTGTATAATACATTTTGTTAAAATTATTAAGAGAAAAGTTAAAGAGATAATTAAGAATAATAAGTCAACGGACGAGGAAAAAAAGAGTTAAAAGAATATGGTGGAAGAATTATTAATGTATTTCTAGCAGAAACTGTAGAAAAATTTATTGACAGACTTAATAATTTATTTAGAAAATGGGACGGTGTTCCAGTGGATTTAAAGAATTATTATGATAAAAAAATTGTAAGAGATAGGCATAAATTAACTCAACATCTATTTGATCAAAATGTCCCCAGAACCAACAACATTATAGAAAGTAAATTCAGCAGTACACAGCAAATGTCTGATAAAAAAAGATTTAAAACACAAAAAGGATGTTTATCATATTTAAAACCTATCATAGAACGGTAAAACGAAGAACTCAAAAGAACAGATGATAGCGAAGAATAATTACCACGAAATTAGAAAAAAGTAATAATTTTTACTCCAAGAGGTAACTTCTGGACACCATCACATCTCAACAAACAAACCAACCTTAAAACAACCCAAAAAACAACAATTTAAACATAAAACAATTAAAAAAAACCCTCACAAAAAAACACAGACTAAACATTTCAACTGTAAAATAAAAATAGTAATAATAAAAAAGATAAAAATATTACTAAAATTTAGTTTAAAAATCTAACCATTGGAGGAATTTTATACCGTGCCTAAATTTCACTCTCCTCCTTTTTTTTTAACAATAATGCGACAGCTATCCCATAAAAAAATACTAAATAGAAGAAGAATATACAAACCAAAAACAGCTTCAGCATTACAAACAACATTATACATAATACAACAAAAAATAAATTTACACGTTTGATTTAAGAAATAAAAGATGAACATCTTTTTTTTTCCATTAAATACCTGACTTGAAAAAAAGTAAAATATACTTTTAAACACCAATACAAAACCAACTAGAAAAAACTTAAACCATAAAAAACAAACTTATCAAAAAAATAAAAGTAATACTAAAACAGGGTTTTTGGAAATTCTCTATAATTTAATCAGTATTTCTTTGAATTTTTTAAAATATTATAATTTAATTAGTATAGTAATTAGTAAACTTTTTTAACATTTATAAAAAAATACTTTTTTAACAAGGTGTCTGATTTAGGTGAAGTCAACGAGCTTTATTATTTCTTCAATTTCACTGTAACCCTTGCTAATTAGTATTCCTATT